>CAZDAO010000174.1:0-7589 GCA_964503015.1 uncultured Nocardioides sp.
CAAGTCCAGCAAGGTCGCCGAGCTGCAGAAGGAGGGCCGCAAGGTCGCGATGGTCGGCGACGGCGTCAACGACGCCCCCGCCCTCGCGCAGGCCGACGTCGGCATCGCGATCGGCGCCGGCACCGACGTCGCGATCGCGTCCGCCGGGGTCATCCTCGCGAGCTCCGACCCGCGCAGTGTGCTGTCGGTGATCCAGCTGTCGCGTGCGGCGTACCGGAAGATGAAGCAGAATCTGTGGTGGGCTGCCGGGTACAACCTGATCTCCGTGCCGCTCGCCGCCGGCGTGCTCGCCCCCATCGGGTTCGTCCTGCCGATGTCGATCGGTGCGATCCTGATGTCCCTGTCCACCGTCGTGGTCGCCCTGAACGCGCAGCTGCTGCGCCGCATCGACCTCAGCCCCGAAGCCAGCACCCGCGCAGCGCTGGACAGCTAAACCCGAAGGAACCCGGCCATGACCACACCCGCACCCGACACCGCTCACGCCCCCCACGGGTACATCACCGACAAAGACCGATACCTGAACCGGCTCAAGCGGATCGAAGGTCAAGCGCGGGGCATCTCGAAGATGGTCGATGAAGAGAAGTACTGCATCGACATCCTCACCCAGATCAGCGCTCTGACCAGCGCCCTGCAGGCCGTGGCCGTCGGGCTGCTTGACGACCACCTGAAACACTGCGTGCTCGACGCGGCGCGCATGGAGGGTGACCAGGCGGAGCAGAAGATCAAGGAAGCCAGCGACGCGATCGCCCGTCTGGTCCGGTCCTAACCGGACCAGACGGGCGATCCCACGCTGCTGCGTCCACGTCCCCGGTAAGGGGACACTCGGTGCCTTGGCCGAGCGGTCAGGCAACGGCCTGCAAAGCCGTCTAGACGGGTTCGACTCCCGTAGGCACCTCGCATACGGCCCGTCGCGTGCCCGGCGGGCTATCCGGGCAGAATCGTGATGCCGCTGGTCTCGTCGACGATCACGATGCGGCCCGCGGCGTCCATACCGACCGCCTGCACCCGGCCGTCCACGCGACCTGCCGGCTCCCAGCTCGCGGCACCGGCTCCGGTCACCCAAATCTGCCCATCGGTGCCGACACCGACCACCTGAGTCCGGTCGGCCGCAGCCCCCAACGTGTACAGCAGCGGCGCTTCGGGCCACGCCGCGAAGGACGCACCGCCGTCCGTGCTGATCTGCACACCCTCTTCGGTGGCCGCGATCACCCGTCCGCGACCGTCGACGGCGAGACTGGCCGCTACCAGATCCGCACCGGTAGGTTCCCAGGTCAGCCCGGCGTCGTCGCTGCGGATCACGTCGCTGACGTCCGTGGCGATGGCGTACACCGTGTCATCGGCGCCGGCGGCGAGGGCGTGGAAGTCTTTCTCCCCACCGAACACCACCGACTCCCAACTCACCCCTGCGTCGGTGCTGCGCATCACGCCCAGGTTCGGTGCCCCCCACTCGGCGGGGCTTCCGGGGCCGGGGTGACCGGACGCGATCAGTGTCTGCGAAGTGGCGGTGAGTCCCATCGCGTCGAAGCTGTCCGTGCTGACCCGGCCACCCCACTCCCCGGTGTCGGTGACCTCGTAGATGCCTTCATGCGTTCCCAGGAGAAGCTGGTCAGTGTCCGGGGCGACGACCACCGCGTGGACATGGCTCGGTACCCCGGTGCGCCCGTCCCCAGCCGGCGGCGACGTCGGAGTGTCCGCGCACCCCGCCAGCATCAGGAGGGCGGAAGCAGCGGCGCCCGCCGCCAGTGTCTTCGTATGGACGTGCATACGCGTACCTCCGCGTTCGAAGAGTGGGGGCACCGCGCATGGCAGCGGCGCCCCCACTCGACGGATCGGGCTCAGAGCTGGCCGAGCAGATCCTGCATGGTCTCGATCTCCGCGGACTGTGTATCGACCACGGCTTGCGCGAGCGCCAACGCGTCCGCGTTCTTCCCGTTGGCGAGTTCGGTCTCGGCCATCTCGATCGCCCCCTGGTGGTGGGCGATCATCTGCTCCAGGAACAGGGGTGCCGCCTCGGCCCCGGACGCCGACTCCAGCGCCGCCATGTCCTCGTCAGACATCATCCCGCCGCCGTGCTCCATCTCACCCATGTCCATGTCGTCACTGGACACGCCCCACTCGGCGAGCCATCCCTGCATCGTCTCGATCTCCGGCTGCTGGGCGTCCTTGATCTGCTGAGCCAGATCCAGCACCCGCTGATCAACGTCGCTCTTGGCGAGGATCATGTCGCTCATCTCGACGGCCTGCTCGTGATGCGGGATCATCATCATCGCGAACATCGAATCCGCCATGTTGAAGTCCGCCTCCGCCGATTCCGACGGGGCCGACGACGACCCACCATGATCCATTCCAGGCATGCTGCCTCCGTTGTCCGCGCAGCCGGCCAGGAACAGCACCGCTGCCAGCGGTACGGCCGCGACCGCTGCCAAACGCATCTTCTTGTTCATCATCAGTCCTCTCAAACACTCGTGAAACCCGCGTACGGGCAATGAACCTCACCCCCGCCCCAGAGGGCAGGGACAGTGCGTGTCACGTTCGGCTGATCGACAGCTCCAGGAGTGAGGGAGGCCGGTCCGGGGCCGGCCGGCACCGCGTCACCGGCGGACGCAATGCATGCCGCTCCCACACAGACGACCATGCGGCGCGGGGGACCAGCAGCACGAGGGCGGCTGCCAGCAACGCCAGCACGCACATCATCATCAGAACGTCATGGCCCCCGCTCGGGCTGCACGACGCGCACGCCTCCGCATCCTCATCGCCGGTCGCGGGCGCCGACGAGTGGTGAGGTGCCCCGCCCGGCATCTCGACATTCTCCGAGGTCGTAGGGGCGGTGTGTCCCGAGGAGATCGTGTGCATCCCCATCAACCCGACGATGACCGCTGCAGCGAAGCACACGGCAACCAGCCACCGCACCGGGTGCGGCAGCCGCAGGCGCAACGCGGACAGGCCGATCATCCCGTCCAGCCTACCGTCCGTACCATACCCCCGCACCGTAACCCAAGGGGGTCGCCGGCATCCGGAACAGCGACGTAACGTAACCCCCTCACCGATTCAAAGGAGAAGGCCGTGACCGTCACCGCCCAAATGTTCGACACCCACCCCCGAGCCAACGACATCGCCAACCGAGACGCGCTCCTGGCCTGTATCGACGCGTGCCTCGAGTGCGGCCAGGCTTGTACGACCTGCGCCGACGCCTGTCTCAGCGAGGAGATGGTCGCCGATCTGACCACCTGCATCCGTCTGAACCAGGATTGCGCCGACCTCTGCGACACCACCGCGCGCCTGCTCTCTCGCCACACCGGCACGGACACCACCGTGCTTCGTGCCGCGCTGGAGGCGTTGCGCGCAGCGTGCGCCGCATGCGCCGCCGAGTGCGACACCCACGCGGACATGCACGAGCACTGCCGGGTCTGCGCCGACGCCTGCCGCCGCTGTGAACAGGCCTGCACTAACCTGCTCGCGACGCTCTGACACCCTTCCTCCGCCGACCGCTACCGCGGCGCTGGGGGGCCCGGCTCAGCGGTGGCGGACAAGGGCTGGCTCGTCCTCGGTGAGGTGCGCGGTCTCGATCTGGAAGGTCGAGTGCTGAATCGACACCGGGAAGTGACCGGCCACGCATTCGCGTACCTCGTGCAACACCTCCGCGGCATGCCCGTCGGTGAAGCACTCATCCTCGACCACCACATGCGCGGTCAGGGTGGGCAGGCCAGTGGCGACCGTCGATGCGTGCAGGTCGTGCACGTCGGTGACGTGTTCGAGCTCAAGGATGTGCCGGCGTACCTCGTCCAAGTCGAGCCCGGCAGGGGTGAACTCCATGAGCACCCGGGTGGTGTCGCGCATCAAAATGATCGCGCGCGGCACGATCAGTCCCGCGATCAGGAGCCCTGCAATCGCGTCGGCCTGCTGGAACCCGGTCGTGGCGATCACAATCGCGGCCACGATCACCCCGAGCGAGCCGAGTGCATCGTTGATCACCTCCAGGAACGCTGCCCGCATATTGAAGTTCGCGCCGCGGCTCGAGGAGAGGATCACGATCGCGATCACATTCGCCGCGAGGCCGACGATGCCGAACACGAGCATCTCTCCCGCGGCGACCTCCGGCGGCTCGAACAGGCGTCGGATACCTTCGACGGCGGCGTAAGTGCCCACCACCAGCAGCAGTGCGGCCTGCCCGAGTGCGGCGATCACCTCGATGCGTCGGAATCCCCAGGTCCGCTTCGGATTAGCCGGCCGCAGCATCAGCGTCGCCGCGATCAGCGCGACCAGCAGACCGGACGCGTCGGTGATCGCGTGTGCGGTGTCCGTCAGCAGCGCCAGGCTGCCGGTGACGATGGAACCGATCGCCTGCGCGATCACGATCGTCGCCGTCAGGCCGAACGCGATCCACAGTCGTGCTCGGTGATCCCCGGGCGCTCCTGCCTCGGTAGTCGGTGCACCGTGGTTGTGACCCGCACCCATGTCCCACTCCTTACTTGGTCAGTGACCAATTTCCTTGATCGGTGACCAAGATACTACAGTGTTGGTCACTGACCAAGCTCGGAGGAGAGACCTGTGGCCGACCGACTATCCCGCCGCGACGTCATCCACGCCGCCTTGGCCCTGCTCGATCGCGGCGGGGCGGACGCCATCACCCTCCGTGGGATCGCCCGACATCTCGACGTTCACCTCAACTCGGTGTCGCTGCAGGTGGGGAGCAAAGCGCGCCTCTTCGACCTGATGGCAGACGCCATTCTCGGCGAGCTCTCCTTCGACGACCTCCCACACCCGCCGATCGACCGGGTCAAAGAGATCTTCCGCCGCTACCGCCAGGTCCTTCTGAACCACCGCGACGGCGCACATCTCGTCTCGGGTACGAGGGTCTCCGAAACCAACACCCTGCGGCTAGGGGAGGCGGTGATTGCCGCGCTGCTCGATGCCGGCGTCGACCCCGACCTCGCCGTCACCACCTTCTGGAGCCTCAACTACCTCGTGGTCGGACTCGTCCACGAAGAACAGACCACCCCCGAGGACGGCGCCCACCGCTTCGAGCAGGAACTCGCCGCACATTCGTTCCCCGCACTCACCAGCGTCCGCGATCTCTTCCTCGACGACAACGCCGCCGCACACCTTGAATTCGGCATGGACGCGCTCCTGCACCGCGCCCGCCACCTCGACTGAGCATCATCGTCAGCGGCGAGCCATCCCTCCATATGGAAGAATCTGCGTATGAATGCAGATAACGTGACATGCGGCCGCGACCCCGACAGCCTCTACGTAGAGCTCGCCGTCGAGGTCTTCGCGATGCTCGCTGACGCCACCCGCGTGCGGATCATCCTCGCGCTCGAGGGAGCCGGGGAGTTGTCCGTGAACCACATCGCCGACATCGTCGACAAGTCACCCGCCGCCGTCTCCCAGCATCTCGCCAAGCTGCGCCTGGCCCGTATGGTCACCACCCGACAAGACGGCACCCGCGTGTTCTACGCCCTCGCCGACGAACACGCGCGCCAGCTGGTCACGGACGCGATCTTCCAAGCCGAGCACTCCCTCGGTGGCGCCGCCCCGCACCACCACGCCGGAGCCGACGCCAGCCGCCCTGTGGCGCCATGATCACCGTCTTACGCAACGGCACCTACCGGGCGCTGTTCTTCGCCCAGGTCATCGCCCTTGTCGGCACCGGCCTGCTCACCGTTGCCCTCGGACTGCTCGCGTTCGAGATCGCCGGAGATGCCGCCGGATCGGTGCTCGGCACCGCGTTGACGATCAAGATGGTCGCCTACGTCGGCGTCGCACCCCTGGTTGCAGCGCTCGTGGACAGGCTCCCCAAGAAGGCCGTTCTGGTCGGCGCCGACGCCGTTCGACTCGCGATCGCGTTCACCCTGCCCTTCGTCCAGGACACCTGGCAGATCTACGTGCTCGTGTTCGTGCTGCAGTCCGCGTCCGCGACCTTCACCCCCGCCTTCCAATCACTCATCCCGAGCGTGCTGCCCGACCCCCAGCAGTACACTCGTGCCCTCGCGCTGTCACGCCTCGCCTACGATCTCGACTCGATCCTCAGCCCCGTCATCGCCGCAGCCCTACTTGCCGTGATCAGCTACAACAACCTGTTCGTGGGCACCGCCGTCGGCTTCGCCGCCTCCGCCACCCTCGTCCTCATCGCCCGCCTTCCCGCACACGTACCCGATGCGTCCACCGGCACGTTCTGGGAGCGGCTGCCAACCGGGCTGCGCGTGTTCGCCCGCACGCCCAGCCTCCGCTTCCTGATGGCCGCCAACGTGGTCGTCGCGGCCGGCACCGCTATCGTCCTGGTCAACTCCGTCGTCTACACCAAAGGCGTGTTCGACCTGGATGACACCGCCCTCGCCCTCGCCCTCGGCGCGTATGGGGTCGGTTCCCTGATCATTGCCCTCAACGTCCCGTGGATCGTCGACCGCATCGGTGTCTTGTGCGCCATGAGCATCGGTGCCTGGACGCTTGTTTCGGGTCTGATCGCGGCCATCGCGATGACGATTATCGCCACGACCACGGGAGAGGGCTGGTGGATGCTGCTTGCCACCTGGGCGTTGCTCGGTGCCAGTACCTCGCTGATTAACACCCCTTCGTCACGGCTTCTAGCCGACGCGTCCACCCCCGCTAACCGCAACCTGGTATACACCGCACAATTCGCACTTTCGCACGGCTGCTTTCTGGTTAGCTACCCGATCGCGGGCTGGCTCGGTGTCATTGGACTGCCCATCGCGGCTAGCGCGCTGCTCGGATTCGCCATCGTCGGCGTTACCGCCTTGGCTGTGCTGTACAAACCAGCAGGTACCGTCGTCACCACTCTGTAAACGATGAGCTGCGAGCACATGTTTCTGGCGGGTGTCGTCAGCTCGAACCGCGATGGACAACTCGAGGAGTAGACACACGCGTTGGACGCGGACACTTTAGCCGCGATTCCTCGGTCTCGTCGAGTCGTCGTGGACATCTCTGAGCGGTTCCTACAATCGCGAGTGCGTCACTGAGGGCGGCGGAGTTGCCGCCGCCCTCATCTGGCTAGTGCATCTGTCTGGCGATGCCGGTCGCGGCGCTGACGACGCGACGGGGGATGCCGAAGAGGTCGGGCGGGCCGGATGCGACGCCGTTGCTCCACACCTTCCCGACGCGCCATCCGATGGGGAACCGGATGGTGGTCGTGGTGTAGGTGGCCCCGGATTCGAGGGGGCCGGCGATCACGCCGAGGGGGCTGACCTCGACGTACCACCGGCCGACTGTCCGGGAGCCGCCCTCGTGGCCGGTCATGCGCCGGCGCTCTCGAGCGGCTGCGCGACGTGTGCCGGCAGCGCGCGCAGCGCGGCACGGGTCACCCACTCGTCGGCGGTCTCGTCGAACTGGCCGAGCTCGATGACCGGGCCCTGGTCGTCGTGGTAGATGAACAGCGATCCGTACTCGCGGCCGTCGACGTACAGGTAGATGTTCCCGGCGTAGGCGCCGATCTCGCCGTTGTCGAAGAGTCCGTCGCGGGCGTCGGGTTCGCCCAGGTCGATCTCTTCCTGGCGGTGCCCGAAGTTGAGGGTGAGTTTCATGGTGTCCTCCGTAGTAGGTGGTGAATGTGACATTCATAGGCTACGGTGGGG
>CAZDAO010000175.1:0-7582 GCA_964503015.1 uncultured Nocardioides sp.
GGTCGGACTCGTCGAGCGCGTCGACGGCGTGGTGCGTGCCGTTGGCCCGCACCGCGGCGAGCAGGCCGCTCAGCGCCGTACGGAACATCGCCTCGTCGCCGGCCTCGATGGCTTGCTCGATCTGGGTGTCGAGTCCGTTGAGGGCATCGAGAGCGTGGTCGTCGAGGTCGTACTGACCCTCGCCGAGGATGCGGACGATCATGCCGTCCCGCCCTCGTTGGCCTGGCGCTGCACGCGCTCCTCCTCGGCCTCGAGGATGTCGCCGCCCTCGCTGGCCTCGATGGCCTGAGGAGTGGCGCCCGCCTTGAGCCGGGCCAGCTCGGCCTCGACGTCGGAGGAGGACGAGAGCGCGTCGAGCTCGCGGGAGATGTCGTCGCCGGCGTTGAGCTGGGAGGCGTCGTCGAGCGCGCCGGAGGCGATCAGCTCGTCGATGGCCTGGCCACGGGCCTGCATCTGGGCGGTCTTGTCCTCGGCCCGCTGGATGGCCAGCCCGACGTCACCCATCTCCTCGCCGATGCCCGACATGGCCTCGCCGATCCGGGTCTGGGCCTCGGCGGCGGTGTAGGTGGCCTTGATGGTCTCCTTGCGGGTGCGGAAGGCCTCGACCTTGGCCTGCAGCCGCTGCTGCGCCAGGACGAGCTTCTCCTCCTCGCCCTGCAGCGTCGCCTGCTGCTCCTTGAGGCTGGCGATCTGCGACGTCAGGCCGGACTTGCGGGTGAGGGCCTCGCGGGCGAGGTCCTCACGACCCGCGCCGATGGCCTTCTCGGCCTGGCCCTGGAGCTTGGCCGCCTGCTGCTCGAGCTGGTTGACCTGCAGCTCCACGCGCTTGCGGCTGGTGGCGACGTCGGCGACGCCGCGGCGTACCTTCGAGAGGAGCTCGAGCTGCCGCTGGTAGCTGTAGTCGAGGGTCTCCCGGGGGTCCTCCGCCTTGTCCAGGGCCTTGTTGGCCTTGGAGCGGAAGATCAGGCTGATGCGCTTCATGAGACTCATCGGGGTGCGGACCCTCTCTTGGTCATCTCTTCGGTCGTGACGTGTCGGTGGGGCACGGCCGCACGCGCGTGCGCGGGCAGACGTTGGCCCCAACCCTAGGACCAAACCCCAACCGGAGGTAGGGCACGGCCGCGAGGGCGGCCGGGCCGGGTGACGGCGATAGGCTGGTCCCCAGCATCCGATCCACGTGAAGGCAGCAGGCGTTGTTCCGTCGTTCCACCCCCGAGCCCGAGGTCCCGGCCACCACCGACAAGGTGAGCGGCAAGGGTCGCCCCACGCCGACCCGCAAGGAGGCCGAGGCCGCCGCCCGGGCGCGGGCCAAGGTGCCCCGCACCCGCAAGGAGCAGGCGGCCGCCCAGCGTGCTGCCCGCGGCGAGACCGCCGCCAAGATGCGCCAGGCGATGAAGACCGGCGACGAGCGCTACCTCCCCGCGCGTGACCGGGGCCCGGTGCGCCGGTTCATCCGCGACTTCGTCGACTCCCGCTTCAGCTTCATCGAGCTGATGGTGCCGCTGCTCATCGTGTCGATGATCCTCGGCTACTCCGGCAACCAGACGGCGATGAACCTCGGCAACACCGTGCTGTTCACCACCATCCTGGTCATCGTCATCGACATCGTGATGCTGCGCTTCCGACTCCGTCGCGAGATGGCCCGCCGCTTCCCGGGCGAGCCGACGAAGGGCGTCACGATGTACGCCGCCATGCGTTCGCTGCAGATGAAGTTCCTGCGGCTGCCCAAGGCCCAGGTGAAGATCGGGCAGAAGCTCCCCGAGACCTATCGATGAGCGCCTGCCGATGAGCCACGAGCACCCCGGCGGCCCGACCGCCGACGTCTCCGTGCGCGTCGCGTGGGCCGACGACGCCGAGGCGATCGCCGCCGTCCAGCTGCGGGCGTGGCCCGTGCTCTACGCCGGCCTGCTGCCCACCGAGGTGCTGCCCACCGACGTCGAGGCCGTCGCCGCCCAGTGGCGACAGGCGCTGGCCCGGCCCGCCGATGCCCGCAACCGCGTGCTGGTCGCGCTCGAGCGCAACCGGGTCGTCGGCTTCGCCCTCACCTCCCCGGCCACCGACCCCGACTGCGACCCGGTCGCGGACGGCGAGCTCGCGGAAGTGACCCTGGACCCCGGCGAGACGGCCAAGCGCCCCCGCTCCCGGCTCCTCCCCGCGGCCGTCCACACCCTCGCCGCCGACCGCTCCACCCGGGCCGTGACCTGGGTCAACGCCGGCGACGACAACCAGCGGACCTACCTCACCGAGGCCGGGTGGGCCCCCGACACCGCCCACCGCGAGCTCGACCTGGACGGCAGCGGAGCGACGCGGGTGAAGCAGGTCCGCCTGCACACCGCCATCGGCTGACGCCGTCCCCCGCGGACGAACTTCAACCCTTCGGGTGCTTGTTTTTCCGGTGACGCGCGTCACCATGGATGGGCCGGCTACTCCGCCGGCCCACCACGGGGGTTTCGCCATGTTCGGTCCGCTTCCCGCTCTCCACCGCTTCGTGCTGGTGCTCGCCGCGCTGGTCGTGTGCGTCGGCATCGGCTTCTGGCTCGGCGCGATGCCCGAGGTCCCGCTGAACCTGCGGGTGGGCCTGCTGGCCGGTGCTGCGGCCGGGGTGGCCGCGGCCTTCGCGCTGGTCCACGACTTCCACCACGGCTTCCACCACGGCATGCACCACGGGCACGTCCGGCCGGCGCGGGTCCGCCGTCGTACCCACTGAGGGGTCGCACTAGCCTCGGGCCGTGCCCGAGCCCGCCCTGACCCCCAGCGAGCGCTCGGGGATCGTCCGCGACGGCCTCGCCGTCGGCATCGCCACGGGCGCCTACGGCGTCGGCTTCGGTGCGGTCTCGGTCGCCTCCGGCCTCAGCGTCGCGCAGACGTGCGTGCTGTCGTTGCTCATGTTCACCGGGGCGAGCCAGTTCGCCCTGGCTGGGGTCGTGGCCGCCGGCGGCGCGCCGCTGTCCGGGGCGGCGACGGCCCTGCTGCTCGGCACCCGCAACACGCTGTACGGCCTGCGGATGGCGCCACTGCTGCAGTGGCGCGGCTGGCGCCGGGCGGCCGCCGCACACGTCCTCATCGACGAGTCGACGGCGATGGCGGTCAACCGGGGGACGACACCCGCCGCGCGCCTCGGCTTCCTGACCACCGGGATCTCGGTGTTCGTCCTCTGGAACCTCGCCACGGCTGTCGGCGCCGTCGCGGGTGAGGCCGTGGGCGACCCGCGCACCTTCGGCCTCGACGCCGCCGTCGGGGCAGCGTTCCTCGCCCTCCTGTGGCCGCGCCTGAAGGACCGGCGCAACGTGCTCGTCGGCGTCCTCGCGGCGATGGTGGCGCTCGCGATGGTGCCGGTCACCGCGCCGGGTGTGCCGGTGCTCGCTGCCGGCGGCGTCGCCCTGCTGGTCGGGGTCCTCGCCCGCGGGGACGACCCGACCGAGGTGCCCGGTCCGGGCGACGTCGCGGGAGGCCACCGCTGATGTGGACCGCGGTGCTGCTCGCCGGGATCGGCTGTTACCTGCTCAAGCTCGCCGGGATGTCGTTGCCCGAGCGGGTGCTGAGCCACCCCACGGTCGAGCGCGTCGCCGACCTGATCCCGGTGGCGCTGCTCGCCGCGCTCGTCGCCGTCCAGGTCTTCTCGGGCGGCACGTCGCTCACGCTGGACGCCCGCGTGCTGGGCCTGGCCTTCGCGGTTGTCGCGCTGCTGCTGCGGATGCCGTTCCTCGTCGTGGTGGTGGGCGCGGCGCTCGTTGCCGCCCTCGCCCGCCTCGTCTGACCGCACCGGCCGCCACCGGGACCCGTCATCCGTCTCCGAACGGATCGGTGCGGGTTCGGATGACGGATCCGACCGGCACCGGGATCCGTCATCCGTCTCCGAACGGATCGGTGCGGGTTCGGATGACGGATCCGACCGGCACCGGGATCCGTCATCCGTCTCCGAACGGATCGGTGCGGGTTCGGATGACGGATCCGACCGGCGCGGGGGTCCGTCGTCGGACGCGCCGACTCAGCCGATGTCGAGGAAGGCGTCGAGCCCCACGGTGAGGCCCGGGTGGTCACCGATCGCACGGACGCCGGTGAGCACGCCCGGGGTGAAGGAGACCCGGTCCAGCGAGTCGTGCCGGATGGTGAGGGTCTCCCCCGCCGTCCCGAGGATCACCTCCTGGTGCGCCACCAGGCCACGCACGCGCAGGCCGTGGACCCGTACGCCGTCGACGTCGGCGCCGCGCGCCCCGTCGAGGCCGGTCGAGGTCGCGTCGGGCATCGGGTCGCTGCCGGCCGCGCGTCGCGCGGCGGCGATCATCTCGGCGGTCCGGCGGGCGGTGCCGGAGGGCGCGTCGGCCTTGTCGGGGTGGTGCAGCTCGACCACCTCGACCGACTCGAAGAACGGGGCCGCCTGCGCGGCGAACCGCATCATCAAGATCGCCCCGATCGAGAAGTTCGGGGCGATCAGCACGCCCACGCCGGGCGCGTCGGCCAGCCACGCCTCGAGCTGGTCGAGGCGGTCCTGGTCGAAGCCGGTCGTGCCGACCACCGCGTGGATGCCGTGCTCGATGCAGTACCGGAGGTTGTCCATCACCACGTCGGGGTGGGTGAAGTCCACGACGACCTGCGCGTCCGACTCCACGAGCGCGGCCAGGTCGTCGCCGGCGTCGACCTCGGCGACCAGCTCGGTGTCGCCGGCGGCAGCGACCGCGCGGCACACCTCGGAACCGACCTTGCCCCGTGCGCCGAGGACGCCCACCCGGACCGGCGCGGTGCGGGGATCTGGATCTGCAGTGCTCACCCGCCCAACCTAGCGAGTCCAACACCCGGTGGGTGGCGGTGGCTGACTCGTGAACTCGCGTCTGGCAGGCTGTGGGTCATGCCGATCTCGACCATCCCGCCGCGCATCAAGTGGGCCGTCGACCTCATGGACGTCCAGCCGGGCGACCAGGTCCTGGAGATCGGCTGCGGTCCCGGCGCCGGCGCCGAGGCGATCTGCGCGCGGCTCGAGACCGGCAAGCTCTTCGCCATCGACCGCTCGGAGTCGGGCGTCGACCGCACCAAGCGCCGCAACCAGAAGTACGTCGACGCCGGCCGGCTCGTCGTCCGTCAGATCGACCTCGCCACCTTGCGCGTGCCCGTCAAGCGGCTCAACAAGGTGTTCGCCTTCAACGTGAACCTGTTCTGGGTGCGTGCCTGCGACGACGAGGTGGCCCTCCTCCACGAGCGGGTCGTGCCGGGCGGCGCGGTCTACCTCTTCTACGACGCCAACCGTCCCGAGCTGGTGCCCAACATCGTCAAGCTGGCCTCCGAGAACCTCCAGCGCGGTGGCTTCCGGGTCAGCGTCGTGGAGCAGAAGGCCCCGCCGGTCATCGGACTGATCGCCAAGCGCTGAGACGCAGGCTCAGCCGTCGAAGCTCGCACCGACCGCCGTCAGCGCGGCCAGCACCCGACGTACGACCCGTCGCCGAGCCCGGTCGGGTCGCAGGATCGCGAACACGTGCCGACCTGACTCGATCCCGGCGATCGGCCGCAGCACCACCGCGTCTCCGGACGGCGCGGTGAAGCGCGGCAGCACCGCGACGCACTCCCCTGCCCCCACGAGCGCCTCGGCCAGGCGGTTGTCGCGCACCCGCTGGCGCACGTCGACCGCGCGCCCCGTGGCCTCCTCGACGGCGAGCCGGACGCTGTCGAACGGGAAGCCCAGCGGCACGCCGATCCAGGGCCAGGCGACCAGGTCGTCCGGCGTCACGGCCGCGTGTGCGGCCAACGGGTGGTCCGTCGCCATCGCGATGTCGAGCGGCTCGCGGGCGAGGCGCTGCACCACGAGGTCCTCGGCGTGCGGCGGGCTCCGGTGCGCACTGTGGGCGATCACGATGTCGTGGTCGACGACCTGCCCGGCGTACGCCGCCTCCGCGACGTCGATGTCCGTGCACACCACCTCGACCGGCTCGTCGGCGAGTGCCTGCAGGACGCCGGGCAGCAGGAAGGTCGCGGCGCTGGGCAGCGCGGCCACCGTCACCGTCCCGGCCACGGTGCCCCGGAACTCCTGCCAGCGTGCCTCGGCCTCGGCGAGCGCGGTGGCGACGTCGCGCCCCGACGCGGCGAGCACCCGGCCCGCGTCGGTCAGCCGGACCCCGCGTCCCCGAGCCTCGACGAGCGGGACACCGAAGGCCCGCTCGGCGCTCCTGAGCTGCTGGGACACCGCCGAGGGGGTGCGGTGGGTCGCCGCGGCCACGGCGGTGACGCTGCCTCGGTCCGCCAGCTCCCGCAACAGCTCGAGATGGCGTACGTCCATGCAGCCAGCCTACATATTGCTCGCAGCAACTTTCACTTGTCCTACAGCAAGCGTGCCCACAGGCTGAGCGCATGCCTTCGCGCCACCGCATCCTCGCGGCGCTGGTCGCCGTCTGCTGGGGACTGAACTTCCTCGCGATCGACGCCTCTCTCCAGCACTTCCCGCCGTTCTTCCTCGTTGCGCTGCGCTTCGCGGTGATCGCGGTGCCGACGGTGCTGCTGGTGCCGTTCCCCCGCGTGCCGGTGCGCTGGCTGGTCGGCTACGGCCTCGGCTTCGGCACCTTCCAGTTCCTGTTCCTCTACTGGGGGATGGCGGCCGGGATGCCGGCCGGGCTCTCGTCCCTGGTGCTGCAGGCCTCCGCGCCGTTCACCGTGGTCCTCGCCGGGCTCCTGCTGCGGCACCGGCTCACTCCGCGCGCGGGGCTCGGCGTGCTGGTCGCGGTCGCCGGCCTCGCCGTGGTCGGCTGGCAGCGGCTCGAGGGGCCGACCGCCTTCTGGCCGTTCGCCCTCGTGCTGGCGGGAGCCCTCTCGTGGGCCTGCGGCAACCTGTGCTCGGCGCAGGCGCGGGCGCCGGAGCCGCTGCACCTCACGCTGTGGATGTCGGTCGTGCCGCCCGTGCCGATGCTCGGGCTGTCGCTCGTCGTCGAAGGCCCGGGACGCATCGCGCACTCGCTGACCACGTGGGACACCCCTGACGCCGTGCCCGCCGTCCTCGGACTGGGCTACACGGTCCTGGTCGGGACCGTGCTGGGGTCGGGCATCTGGACGTGGCTGATGGCCCGGCACCCCGCCGGGGTGGTGGCGCCGTTCTCGATGCTGGTGCCGGTCGTCGGGATGAGCGCCGCCTGGCTCGTGCTCGGTGAGACCGTCAGCCGCGGCGAGGCCGCCGGCGCGGCGCTGGTGCTGGCAGGCGTGCTCGTCGCGACCAGCCCGCCGCGACGTGCCACGCCACCGGTCAGCGCGCCGGACCCACGACCGCGAGCAGCTCGGGCTGGCTGAACAGCTCCTCCGCCAGCAGCGCGACGTCCTCCAGCGTGACCGCCTCGATCCGGCTGACCACCTCGTCGATCGTGAGCAGCTCGTCGTAGACCAGCTCGGCCTTGCCGATGCGTGACATCCGCGAGCCGGAGTCCTCGAGACCGAGCACGAGCCCGCCCTTGAGCTGGCCCTTCCCGCGCTCGAGCTCCTCCGCGGTGAGCCCGCCCCGGGCGACCTTGGCGAGCTCGGCCCGCACCGTCTCCAGCACCGCGTCGTACTTGCCGGGCAGGCAGCCCACCGAGACCCCCACCACGCCGGCGTCGGCGTGGTGGGTGGCGAA
>CAZDAO010000176.1:0-7570 GCA_964503015.1 uncultured Nocardioides sp.
GGCGATCGCGAAGGGCGCCACCCAGCAGACCGGCACCCTCCCCACCGTGGAAGGGTTCACGAACCTGGAAGGCAAGGGCGTGCAGGGTGTCGTCGACGGACACGCACTCATCGTCGGCCGGGAATCGCTGCTGGCCGAGTGGTCGCTGCGCCTGAGCGCCGAGGTTGCCGCCGCGAAGGCGCAGGCCGAAAGCGAAGGCAAGACCGTCGTCGCCGTCGGATGGGATGGTGCCGCTCGCGGCATCCTCATCGTCGCCGACACCGTCAAGCCGACCAGCAAGGAGGCCATCGCCCAGCTCAAGGCACTCGGCCTGACTCCGGTGCTGCTCACCGGCGACAACGAGGCGGTCGCCCGCCAGATCGCCGCCGAGGTCGGTATCGACCAGGTCATCGCCGAAGTCCTCCCGAAGGACAAGGTCGATGTCGTCACCCGCCTCCAAGGCGAGGGAAAGGTCGTCGCGATGGTCGGAGACGGTGTCAACGACGCCCCCGCGCTCGCGCAGGCCGACCTCGGCTTGGCGATGGGAACCGGCACCGACGTCGCGATCGAGGCCTCGGACATCACCCTGGTCCGCGGCGACCTGCGCAGCGCCGCTGACGCGATCCGGCTGTCCCGCAAGACCCTCGGCACTATCAAGACCAACCTGTTCTGGGCCTTCGCCTACAACACGGCCGCGATCCCGGTCGCAGCCCTCGGTCTCCTCAACCCGATGCTCGCCGGTGCCGCCATGGCACTGTCCAGCGTGTTCGTCGTGGGCAACAGCCTGCGTCTGCGCGGATTCAAGAGCATCGCCCGCTGACCGGGCAACCCGGCAGCACCTACCACCCACATCGGAAGGAACACCACCCATGTCCAGCTGTTGCAGCACCAGCGCCCCCGCCCCCGGCGGCCGTGAGAACCTCCTCGACGCCGCCGGTGGCGCCGACATGACCACCTGCCCCGTGATGGAGGGCACCCCGGTCAACAAGGCCACCGCCGTGGCGGCCGGCCTGTTCCGCGACTACGAGGGCGAGCGGTACTACTTCTGCTGCGCCGGCTGCGGTCCCGCGTTCGACGCGGACCCGGCCCGCTACGCCGCCGCCATGGCCTGAGCCTCACTCCCGGTGCCCACACACCCCGTGCGGGCACCGGGAGACCGGACCCTTCATGACCTCCACCATCGCGGCCGCCCGCGAACCGGGCTACATCACCGACCCCCGCACCTACCGGAACCGGCTGCGCCGTCTGGAAGGGCAGATTCGCGGGCTCACCGGGATGATCGAGCAGGAACGCCCCTGCATCGATACCCTCACCCAGATCTCCGCCACCCAACGCGCGCTCCAGGGTGTCGGTCTCGCCCTGCTGACGGACTACCTGCGCCACGCGCACGCCACCGGCACCCTCACCGACGACACCGTCCTTGATGCCGCCTCGACCGCGATCACCCAGCTGATCCGGTCCTGACCCTGCCCTCCTCGCAGCGCCGCGACCCCCGTACCCCGGAAGCGAACTGCACCTCATGCCCACCCACCATGTCCTCATCCTCGGGGCAGGAGCAGCCGGCGTCGCCGCCGCAACAGCCCTCGCCCGCCACGAGGACATCCACGTCACCCTGGTCGGCAGAACCCACGAGACCCCGTACATCCGGATGCACATCACCGGCGTCGCGTTCGGTCCCACCTTGCCCGAGACCATCCACGCGCCGCTCCCGCCCGTCACCGTGCTGGCAGACACCGCCACCCACCTCGACCCGATCAGCCGCATCGTGCACCTCGCCTCCGGCGCACAGTTGCGCTACGACGCGGTCATCATCGCCACCGGCAGCCGCCCGGACACCCTCACCCCGGGCCTGCCCGGGCGGCACACTCCCGCTGCACGGCACCAGGTCGTCACCCTGCACAGCATCCAGGACGCCCAACAGATCCGAGAACACCTCACCCGCACCGCCGGGCCGTCCCGGGTCGCGATCTACGGCGGCGGATTCACCGGCGCGGAGACCGCGTCCGCACTCCACGCCGCCGGACATCACGTCGCCCTCATCAGCCGCTCCCGCATCCCCGGGCGGGCCTCCTTCGGCGCGCAGATCGCCGCCCACATCACCGGCATCCATCGCGGCAAAATCACCACATTCCTGGGCCGCACGATCACCGCCGTCCGTGACAGGAGCCCGCTGCTGGGGATCACCCTGGATGACACCACCACGCTCTCCGCCGACCTGCTCATCACCGCCCTCGGCAACGCCCCCACCGCACCGGGACCGTTCTCTTCCGGGGTGCCTGTCGATGACCGGCTGCGGAGCACTGCCCCGCACGTGTACGCGGCCGGCAGCACCGCCATACACCGCGACGACCACCTCGGGATCTGGCGCCTGGATCACTGGGCCGACGCGGCCGCGCAAGGACAGCACGCCGCCGCCGCGGTGCTCCACGACCGCACCGGCGCCGCCGACCCGGGACCCTACCGTCCTCGTAGCTCCTACACGTCACTGATCCACGGCACCGCCATCACCGGCATCGGGTACACCATGACGCCCGCCACCGAAGGACAGGGCCCAGGACCCGGCACCCTCGTCACGCACACGCTCAACGGTGCTCTGGTGGGGGTGAGCGGTGTCGACGCGGTCGCCACCGTCCACGAAACCGCCCAGCACCTGCACGAGAGCGCCGCATGACCGCCGCCACCCCTGTGACCCCGGCCACTCGTGCCCGCGGCGGGTTCTGTCTCGCCGTGACCGGCACCGTCGTGCTAATGGCGGCCGCGTCGGCGCCTTCCCCGTTCTACCCGCAACTCACCGAGCAGCTCCAGCTGCCCCCGGTGGCCACCACTCTTATCTTCGCGATCTACGCCATCCCGCTGCTGCTCGCACTGCTGACGCTCGGGTCGCTTTCTGACCGGGTCGGGCGTCGCGGCATCCTCACCGTCGGATCGGTGGCCCTGTCGGTGAGCCTGCTGATGTTCTGGGCCGCCGATTCCTTCCTGCTGCTGCTCGCCGCCCGCGCCCTGCAAGGCCTGGCGGCGGGACTGCTGGTCCCGGTTCTGAACGCCATGATGGTCGACCACGAACCCTCCCGCTGGCTGGGGGCGGCCGCGCTGGCCAACACCGTGGCCCCCATGGCCGGTCTCGGGCTCGGGGCGCTCACCGCCGCTGGACTGCTGGACCTACCCGGCATCGACGCGGGCACCATCTTTCTGCTCCTCGCCGCGGTGTTCCCTCTCCTCGCCGCCACCGCCTGGACCATTCCCACCCCACCCGTCCTTCCCGGGGACGCGGGACCGGACCCACGGGCCCGGCGGGTCTCGGCGGCGACGCGGCGGCGGATCATCGTCTCGGTCGCCCCCGCCATCATCGCCGGGTGGGTCACCAACGGTCTGTTCCTCGCCCTGGGACCGGGGATCATCGCCACCCGGTTCCACGCCGACACCTACCTGCACCAGGCCGGGTCCATCATCATCCTCGCCGCGGCCGGGGTGGTCGCCGCCACCGCACTGCAGGGGGCCACCGCCCGGCGGATCAGCGTGTTCGGGGCCGTGTCTCTCGGCGCAGGCACCGTGCTCAGCCTCGCCGCGCTGGCCGTGCCAACTCTGCCCGGGTACCTCGCCAGTGTCGCGGTCGTGGGTGCCGGGTTCGGGACTGCCTTCATGGGCGCGATGCGCACCCTGCTGCCGCACGTCGACCCCGGGCAGCGCGCCACCGTTATGGCCGTGATCTACACGATCTCCTACCTCGCGATGTCCGTCCCCGTCGTGCTGGCCGGCTTCCTCGTCCCCGCTCTCACCCTCCCTGGAGCCGCGGCCGTGTTGGGGGGAGTGGTGGTGCTGCTCAGCATCACCGCCACCCTCACCCACCTGCGCACCCCCACGGAGCTCACACCGCCCGCCACGCAACATCGACCGAAAGGGACCCGCCGACCATGACCGCCCCCGCGCCCCGCCGTTCCCCCCACCTCACCCGGCGACGCTTCCTCGCCCTCGGCGCCACCGCCGCCGCGGTTGGAGCTCTGGCCGCCTGCACCCCCACCCCCGCCTGGGTCAGCCCGACGGGAGCGGCCGTCGACCGCACCGAACGGGGCCGTGGCGGCACCGGCCGCGTGGTCACCGCGACGCTGACGGCGGCGGCGGCGACCCTCGATCTGGCAGGAACACCCGCGTCCACGTTCTCCTACGGCAGCATCCCCGGGCCTGTCCTGCGCGTCCAGGCAGGAGACACCCTGCAGGCCACCCTGCGCAACACCCTCCCCGTCGACACGTCCGTGCACTGGCACGGCCTGGCACTCCGCAACGACATGGACGGCGTCCCCCCACTCACCCAGACCGCGACCCGCCCCGGCGAGTCGTTCCAATACGAGTTCATCGCCCCCGACCCCGGTACGCACTGGTTCCACCCGCACGTCGGCGCCCAGCTGGACACCGGCCTATACGGGGTGCTCATCGTCGAAGACCCGAATGAGCCGCTGCGCTACGACGACGAATGGGTCATCGTCCTCGACGACTGGCTGGACGGGGTCACCGCCACCCCCGACGCGGTGCTCGAGCAGCTGCGAGAAGGAATGGGCGACATGGGCGGGCACGGCGACATGTTCATGCGGATGGGGAACATGCTGATGGGCGCCGACTCCGACCTACTCGGCGGCGACGCCGGCGACGTGTACTACCCGCACTACCTGATCAACGGCAAACCCGCCGCCGACCCCGCCCAATTCACCGGCACGCCCGGCACGCGGGTACGGATCCGGCTGATCAACGCCGGCGGCGACACCGCGTTCCGCGTCGCCATCGGCGGGCACCGGCTGACCGTCACCCACACCGACGGGTTCCCCGTCGACCCGGTCGCTGCCGATAGCGTCCTGGTGGGAATGGGGGAACGCTACGACGTGATCGTCACCCTGGGCGACGGTGCGTTCCCCCTGGTGGCGGAGGCCGAAGGCAAGCGGGAACGCGGCTTCGCCATCATCCGCACCGGCAGCGGACAGGCGCCCACCCCGGACGCGGACATCGCCGAACTGGGCGAAGGCCGCGTCGTCGCGGTGGCGAGCATGCTCTTCGCCGCACCCGAGGTCACCCTCGACCGTCGTGACGTGGACCGCACCCTCGACCTCACCCTCACCGGCAGCATGGCCAATTACGACTGGGGGTTCAACGGCACCCAGTTCGACATGCACAACCCGTTGCGCGGCGCGCACGCACTGGTCGCGGGGGAACGGGTGCGGCTGCGGGTGACGAACGACACCGACATGTGGCACCCCTTCCACCTGCACGGCCACACCTATCAGCACGCCGGTGGCGGCCCCCGCAAAGACACCTCCATCGTGCTGCCGAACCAAACCCTCGACCTCGAGTTCGACGCCGACAACCCCGGCCAATGGATGACCCACTGCCACAACATCTACCACGGCGAAGCCGGGATGATGACCGTGCTCGCCTACCGCCCCTGAGCACCAGCAGTCCAGGGAATACACGCCACACCCCACCTGTTGTCATACCCGTACAGGGTATAGCCTGGAGGGGTTCGGACGCAGACAAACGAGGCAGCGACGACGGCTGCCGCCCCGGACCCACATCACGGAGAGCAACGGATATGAGCCACGACCATCACCACGAAGCACCCGCCGGCACCCCCGCCGATGACATCGTCACCTGCCCGGTGATGCCCGGCAGCACCGTCAGCAAGAGCACCGCGGAAGCCCAAGGCCTCTACCGGGACTACGACGGGCAGCGGTACTGGTTCTGCTGCTCCGCCTGCGGCCCCCTCTTCGACGCCGACCCCGCCAAGTACGCCACGGCCGCCTAACCGACCACAGGCCGGGGATACCGGTCACCAGCCCCCACATTCGCGAGACGCAAGGAGCAACACTGTCACCCCAGAAGGTCCTCATCCTGGGAGCCGGCGCCGCCGGCGCGGCCGCGGCGCGCGTTCTTCACGGTTCCGGCACGGTGAGCGTCACCCTCGTCGACCGCACCGGACAGGCCCCGTACAACCGCACCCTGGTCAACAAGGGGGTCGCGATCGGGCTGCTCACCCCGGAACAGGTCGTCACCCCCGGGGTGGAGGTCATAAGTGACACCGCGGTCGAGGTCGACCCACAGGGAAAGACCGTGCGGCTCGCATCCGGCCGGATCGAACCGTACGACGCGCTCCTCCTCGCCACCGGCAGCACCCCCCGCTTGCTGCCGGACACGCTGCCCGGCCTGACCGCCGCCACGGAGGCAGGACGGGTCACCACCCTGCACTCCCTGGAAGACGCGGTCGCCGTCCGCGACCTCCTGGGCACGCTTGGCCGCCCCGCGCAGATCGTCATCTCCGGTGCCGGTCTGGTCGCGGCCGAGACCGCCACGCTGCTCCGCGACCGTGGACATCAGGTCACCCTCCTCGCCCGCGCGACCACCCCCGGGGTCAGCGTGTTCGGCGCCGGCGCCGCGGAGCGCCTCGCCGCCGCGCACCGGGAGCACGTGGACGTCGCGTTCGGCCGCACCCTCACCGCCGTCACTGACACCGGCACACAGCTCGAGCTCGCCTTGGACGACACCACACAGCTGACGGCGGATCTGCTGATCATCGCCCACGGAACCACCCCGACCGGCCCCGCCCCTTGGGAAGACGGGGTCATCGTGGACGGGAAGCTGCGCACCGCCACCCCCGGCGTCTACAGCGCCGGCGGGGTCGCCGCACACTATGACACCACCCTGGGCGCCTGGCGCATCGATCACTGGTCGGACGCGGCCGCGCAGGGTGAACATGCCGCACGCACCATGCTCGCCGACCTCGGCGCCGGCACCCACCCGGGCGACTACCAGCCCCGCGCCCCCTTCACGGCAACCGTGCACGGCATGATGGTCGCCGGTGCCGGGATCACCGGGGGTCACACCTCCGCACGCATCGACACTACCGACCCGCTCCTGGTCGTCCACGAGCATGACGGTGTCCCCGTCGGGGTGCTCGGGCTGGACGCCGTGCCCGCGGTGTTCGGGTGGATGCCGAACCTTCATACTCCTGCCGCGACCGATCCGCAGGACCTCGCCTCCGCGGGAACCGCGACGGCAGACTCACACCAACGCTAGGCACAGGGAAGTGAACCGATGACTGACCCGCACGCACACCACACCGACCACCCCACCGGCAAGGCCGCCACCGCCACCGGGGGAGACACCCGCCACGGCGACCACACCCCCGAGCCGCCCACCCAGCACGACACCCACACCGGCCACGGCACGCAGGCCAGCCACGGGGACCACGCAGGTCACGATGGTGGTGGCCACGGCGGCGGGCACGGTGGGCACGGGGATCACGTCGGCCAGTTCCGGCGACTGTTCTGGATCAACCTGATCATCGCCGTCCCGGTCGTGGCGTTCTCCCCGATGTTCGCGATGATCCTCGGCTACACCGTCCCCGACTGGGCACTGTTCATCGCCCCCGTCCTCGGCACCGTCATGTACGCGTGGGGCGGGTGGCCGTTCCTGACCGGTGCGGTCAGCGAACTCCGCTCCCGCAAACCCGGCATGATGCTGCTGATCGGTCTGGCCATCACGGTCGCGTTCTTCGCGTCCTGGGGCGCCACCCTGGGCCTGCTGCACCACGAGCTGGAGTTCTGGTGGG
>CAZDAO010000177.1:0-7569 GCA_964503015.1 uncultured Nocardioides sp.
CCGCTCGCGCGTGCCCGGCGCCCCTGAAGACGTCGTCTTCCCTCCTCGCTCCCGAGCTGCCTCGCTGCGCCCGTCGCGCTCGCTCGCTCCTCAGTCCAGACGACGTCGGGCGCCGAGCGGTGCTTGATGGCGCTCGCTCCGCTCGCGCGTGCCCGGCGCCCCTGAAGACGTCGTCTTCCCTCCTCGCTCCCGAGCTGCCTCGCTGCGCTCGTCGCGCTCGCTCGCTCCTCAGTCCAGACGACGTCGGGCGCCGAGCGCTGGTGCTGAGGTAGCGGGGACGGTCGGGTACCTGCGTCCGCGGTCGCCCCCGCGAGCGGCCTTCAGCCGGTGACCTTCCGCGGCCACCAGAACTTCTCGCCGAGGGTGATCGCGAGCGCCGGGACGAGGACGGTGCGCACGACGAGGGTGTCGAGCAGCACGCCGACGAAGATGATCGCGCCGAGCTGGGCGAGCACCACCAGCGGCAGCACGCCGAGGACTGCGAAGACCGCGGCGAGCAGGATGCCCGCACTCGTGATCACGCCGCCGGTCGCGGTGAGCGCGCGCAGCATGCCGGTCCGCGTGCCGTGCTCGCGGGCCTCCGCGCGGGCCCGGGTGACGAGGAAGATGTTGTAGTCGACGCCGAGCGCCACCAGGAAGAGGAACGCCAGCAGCGGGACGCCGGTGTCCATGGCGGCGAAGTCGAAGACGCTGCGGAAGAGCCACCACGACGCGCCCATGCTGGCGGCGTACGTCCCGACGACGGTGGCGACCAGCAGCAGCGGGGCGACGACCGAGCGCAGCAGCACGACGAGGGCGCCGAGCACGAGCAGCAGGATGATCGGCAGGATCAGCATCCGGTCCTTGGCGGCGTACTCCTGGGCGTCGACCGCCTCGGCGTCACCGCCGCCGACGTGGGTGTCGTCGAAGCCGGCCACGGCGTCGCGCACGTCGCCGACCAGGGCGCGCGCCTCGTCGCTGCCGGGGCTCGCGTCGGGCACGGCGTCGATCTGCGAGATGCCGTCGGCGCTGGTCGTGATGCGGGCCGAGGTCACGCCCTCGACGTCCTCGACCGCGGCGAGCACCTCCTCGGCGTCGGCGCGGGTGACGACCTGCACCGGGTCGCTGGTGCCGGCGGGGAACGACTCACCGAGCCGCTCGGCGGCGGCGATCGCCTCCGGGCGCTCGAGGAACTGGTCGGCCGGCCGGAGCCCGGTGCTGATCGACAGCGTGCCGGTGGCCAGGACGGCGAGCGCGGCGACGGTGCCGACGACGAAGGTCCGCGGTCGGCGGGCGACGGCAGCGCCGACGCGGTGCCAGAGCGAGTTCGACTCGACCAGCACGGTGTCGCCGACGTGGGGCACGCGCGGCCAGAAGACCCAGCGGCCGAACACCACCAGCGCGGCCGGCAGCACGACCAGCGCGAAGGTCGCCGCGATGACGACACCCACGGCGCAGGCCACACCGAGCCCGCGCGTGGTCGGGATGGTGGACAGGACGAGGGTCAGCAGGCCCAGCACCACCGTGGTCGCGCTGGAGAGGACCGCCTCGAACGTGCGCGACAGGGCGTGCGCCATCGCCTCGAAGCGGGACTCCGTGGTCTTGAGCTCGTCGCGGTAGCGCGAGATCAGCAGCAGCGCGTAGTCGGTGCCCGCGCCGAAGACCAGCACGCTGAGGATGCCGACGGTCGACTCGTCCCAGGCGATGCCGGCCACCTCGAGGACGTTGGTGGCCACGATCGCGGAGAGCCGGTCGGCGATGCCCACGACCGTCAGCGGGACCAGCCAGAGCACGGGGCTGCGGTAGGTGATGATGAGGAGCAGGGCGACGACGGCGGCGGTCGCGCCGAGGAGCCGGATGTCGGCGCCGTCGAAGACCTGGCCGATGTCGGCCTGGATGCCGGCCGGACCGGTGACCGCCACGCTCACTCCGTCGGGGGCGTCGGCGCGCAGGGTGTCGCGCAGCTCCTCGACCTTGTCGATGTTGTCGGTCGCCGAGGAGGACGTGACGGGTACGGCGACGAAGGCGGCCGTGCCGTCCTCGGCCACCACGACCGGGGACTGGTCGCCGTCGTCCGGCGCGCCCGAGCCGCCACCACCGGAACTGCCGTCACCGGAGCCGCCACCACCCGGGCCGCCTGCCCCAGGAGGCGCCTGGCCGGAGCCGGCCTCCGACAGCAGCCCGACCGCCTGCTGGGTGAGGTCGCGCTGGACCGCCGCGGAGAGCTCGCCGTCGTCGGCGGTCCAGAGGACGATGGCGACTTGTCCCTCGTCCTCGGGGAGCTCGTCGAGGAGCTCGGCGGCGGCGGTGCTGTCGGCGCCGACCGGCGAGGTGTCGGTGCTGGTGGCCTCGCGCTCCCCCTCGGGCACGAGGGCGAGGACCGCGAGGGCGATCAGGAGCGGGACGAGCGCGACCAGCCAGGCCGTACGACGTCCGGCGATGAACCGGGCGGGGGCGGGAGTGCGGTGGGGGGACACGGAGGCTCCTCGACGGATCGCTAGCCCAGATGGTTGCTAAGCAAGTTACTCATCAAGTTAGCGGTATGCTGGGAGCGATGCAAGACGGGCGTCGCCGTTGGCGCGCCCGGGAGAGGGGGACCACGTGCGAGGTGGGTCATGACGGACCAGCCGCAGGCACCCGCTCCGGCATGGGTCGAGCGCGGCGGGGAGCGACGGCAGCCGCCGACGTTGCGGGCGCTGCGCGACCTCGTCGCCGCCGGCAGCCGGGTCAACCACGTCGTGTCGCGACGCTCGGGCCTGAGCGAGACCGAGCTCGTCACGCTCGACCACCTCAGTCGCGAGCAGATCGGCCCTGCCGAGGTGGCGCGACGCCTCGAGGTCTCCACAGCGGCGGCGACCGGCATCGTGGACCGCCTCGTGTCGCGTGGCCACGTCGAGCGCCGTCCCCACGAGGCCGACCGTCGCCGCACCGAGCTGCACATCACCGACTCCGGACGCGTCGAGATCATCGGGCACCTGATGCCGATGTTCGCCGCCCTCGACCGGCACGACGCCTCGTTCACCGAGGAGGAGAAGGCCGTCGTCGAGCGCTACCTGCGCGGCGCGACGGCCGCGTTCGAGCAGGTCAGCGGCCCGGTGCCGCGCGCCTCGGACTGAGCCCTCGCGGGGCCGCCGGGCCCGGCTCAGTCCTCCTGGCCGGCCTTGCGGTGGGCGACCAGGGCGGCGCCGACGATGCCGGCGCGGTTCTGCAGCGTCGCTGGGACCATCTCGGTCTCGACCCGGATCAGGTGGCCGAACTTGTCCCACGACTTGCTGACGCCGCCGCCGATGACGAACAGGTCCGGGGTGAACAGCCGCTCGAGGTGCCGGAAGTACGTCGTGAGCCGCTCGGCCCACTCCTCCCAGGTGAGGCCCTCGCGCTCGCGGGCGCTGGTCGCGGCGCGCACCTCGGCGACCTCGCCATCGATCTCGAGGTGGCCCATCTCGGAGTTGGGGACCAGCTGGCCGTCGAAGATCATCGCGGAGCCGATGCCGGTGCCGAGGGTGATGACCATGACGAGGCCGTTGCGGCCCTTCGCGGCGCCGTACTCCGCCTCGGCGAGCCCGGCGGCGTCGGCGTCGTTGACGACGTGGACCTCGCGGCCGAGCGCGGCGGTGAAGATCGCATCGGCGTCCTCGCCGATCCAGGACTTGTCGATGTTGGCGGCCGAGAGCACGACGCCGCGGCGGACGATGCCGGGCACGGTCACGCCCACCGGGCGCGAGGAGGCCGGGAAGCTGTCGACGATCTGCTGGAAGACCCCGGCCACGGCCTGGGGCGTCGCGGGCTTGGGGGTGTCGATCCGGACCCGGTCGTGCGCGAAGTCGCCCCGCTCGAGGTCGACCGGCGCGCCCTTGATGCCGGTGCCGCCGAAGTCGATGCCGAAGGGATGCTCCATGGCGCACAACCTATCGCCCGCCCGACGCAGGTGTGACGCGGGCAACAGCCGACGTGAGACGTCCGGCTCGTCGCCCCACCGCCTACGATCCGGACCATGGCCGTCCACACCACGCGCATGCTCCTGCTGGGTGCCGTGGCGATGTTCGAGCCGGTCAACGGCTACCAGATCCGGCGCGAGCTGGTCTCGTGGCGGGTCGACGAGTGGGCCAACCTCGGACCCGGCTCGATCTACAGCGGGCTGACGACGCTGGAGAAGCTCGGCCAGGTCGTGCGCCACGACCTCGCCGACGACGGCCGGACCGTCGCGGTCTACGAGATCACCCCGGTCGGTCGCGGCGAGCTCGGGCGGCTGCTGGGCGAGGGCCTGGAGACGGTCACCCTGTTCAACGCCGTCGCCTTCCACGCCGCCTTCGGCATGCTGCCGCTGCTGCCGCGTGAGGTCGCGATCCGCCACCTCGAGGTCCGCCTGCACGAGCTCGACCGCTCCGTCGCGGAGTGGGACCCGGGGTCCGGCGAGCTCGCCCCGCCGCACGCGGTGCACGGCGTACGCCACTGGCTGGACCTGTTGCGCGTGGAGCGCGCCTGGCTGGTCGGCACGGTCGAGCGGCTGCGCGCCGGTGACTTCGACCTGGCCGGCGAGCCGTGGCGCTGGGTGCCGCCCGCGGACGACCCGGGTCGGCAGATGGAGGCCGACCGCGAGCGCTACCGCCGCCTGCTCGCGCAGGCGCGGGAGACCACCGGCGCCTGACGCCCCTGCCCCAGCCCCGTCGTCGTACGCGCCCCGGTGTCGGTGGTGCCGCGCACAATCCGGTTGCAGCCGTGGACGCGAGGCCGCACACTGGGTATTCAAGTTTGAACACCGAAGGACGGGGAGACATGATCACAGCACGAGGACTCGTGCAGACCTTCCAGACCAGGGTCGGGAAGGAGAAGAAGGAGGTCCGCGCCGTCGACGGCGTCGACCTCGACGTGGCCGAGGGCGAGGTCGTCGGCTTCCTCGGCCCCAACGGGGCCGGCAAGACCACGACGCTGCGGATGCTCACCACGCTGCTGCGTCCCGACGCAGGCACCGCCACCGTCGCGGGCTACGACGTGGTGCGGGAGTCGGTGCAGGTGCGCCGGTCGATCGGCTACGTCTCCCAGGCCGGTGGCGTGTCGTCGTCCGCGCGGGCGGGCGAGGAGGTGATGGACCACGGGATGCTCTACGGCCTCTCCCGGGCGCAGGCCGAGACGCGCGGACGCGAGCTGTTCTCGCAGCTGCAGCTCGACGGGCTGTGGGAGCGGATGCCCAAGAACATGTCCGGCGGTCAGAAGCGCCGGCTCGACATCGTGATGGGGCTGGTCCACGACCCGACGCTCGTCTTCCTCGACGAGCCCACGACGGGCCTCGACCCGCAGGCGCGGGCCAACCTGTGGGAGCACATCGCACGGCTGCGCACCGACCGCGGCGCGACGGTGTTCCTCACCACCCACTACCTCGACGAGGCCGACGCGCTGTCCGACCGCATCGTCATCATCGACCAGGGGCGGATCGTCGCCTCCGACACCAGCGACAACCTCAAGGCGCAGGTGTCCGGCGACCTGGTGACCCTGGAGGTCGCCCCCGACCAGGTCTCGGTCGCGGCCGAGAAGCTCGCGACGGTCGCCCAGTCCGTCCAGGCGTCGGGGAGCCAGGTCTCGGGGCGGGTCGCCCGTGCCGGCCGGGTGGTGCCGGGCCTGCTCCGCGACGTCGAGGCCGCGGGGGTGAGCCTCGAGTCGATCGAGGTGCACCGGCCCACCCTCGACGACGTCTTCCTCACCCTCACCGGCCGCTCGCTGCGCGACGCCGAGTCCGAGGCCGAGGCGTCGTCCGACACGTCCGACACGTCCGGGTCGTCGGGCGACCCCACCCGCACCGCGCAGGCCCGAGAAGGAGTGAGCGCCTGATGTCCACCTTCCTCCGTGAGACCGTCATCGTCTTCCGGCGGCAGATCCGGATGAACCTCCGCAACCCGGCGTGGGTGATCATCGGTGCGCTGCAGCCGATCCTCTACCTGCTCCTCTTCGGTCCGCTGCTCAAGCCGCTGGTGGCCGAGTTCGGTGCGACCAACGCCTACACCTTCCTGGTGCCGGGGCTGCTCGTGCAGCTCGGCATGTTCGGCGCGTTCTTCGCCGGCTTCGGGCTGATCGCCGAGTGGCGCGAGGGTGTCGTCGAGGCCGAGCGGGTGACTCCCGCCTCCCGCACCGCGCTGCTCATGGGCCGGCTGCTGCGCGACGTGCTCCAGCTGCTGGTCCAGGCGCTGATCCTGATCGGCCTCGGCACCCTGATGGGCATGCGCCCCTCGTGGGGCGGGGTGGTCGCCGGTGTCGGCATCACCGTGCTGGTCGGCGGTGCCTGCGCCGCGGCGTCCAACGCCCTCGCCCTGACCACCAAGTCCGAGGACGTGATGGCGCCGGTGATCAACATGGTGATGATGCCCGTGCTGCTGCTCAGCGGGATCATGCTGCCGATGACGCTCGGCCCGGCCTGGCTCGAGCGGCTGAGCGACTTCATGCCGTTCCGCTGGATCGTCGACGGCGTGCGCAGCAGCTTCGTCGGCGACTTCGCCGCCAGCGGCGTCATGTGGGGCACCGGCTGGGCGCTCGCCCTCTTCGCCCTGGCCGTCTGGTGGGGCACGGCCACCTTCCGCAAGGAGAACGCCTGACACCTTGTCCGCACCCGTCGCGGTTCCCCCGCTTGAGCGGGGAACTTCGAACTTCTGGGGGCATGCACACCCCGAGAAGTTCTGGTTCCCCCGCCTAGGCGGGGGAACCGCGGGGTCGGTCTAGGAGGTTGACAGACAGGGCCCCCTTGTCAAATGAGGTTTACAGATCCTATGGTCATGTAAACCCACCGCAGGAGGTCCCCGATGCCCGGCTACCCCACCCGACTCGCCCCCAGCGGCACGGTGCCCGAGGGCACCACGGCGCTCTGGAAGGACAGCAAGCGCTACCTGTGGCTCATCGGCCTGGTGGTGCCCAGCCTGGCCTTCGTCGCCTTCGGCGGGTACGTCGCCACCGGCTGGTCGGTCTGGTTCTGGGTCGGCCCCATCGTGATCCTCGGCATCGTGCCGGCGATCGACCTGGTCGCCGGCCTCGACCGCTCCAACCCGCCGGACGACGTGATCGAGGCACTGGAGGCGGACCGCTACTACCGGTGGATCACCTACCTCTTCCTGCCGATCCAGTACGCCGGCTTCCTCGCCGCGATGGCGGTCGTCGGCGGTTGGGACGCCTTCGGCGTGCTGGCCGACCAGCCGCTGTCCGCGCTCGACAAGGTCGGTCTCGCGATCTCGATCGGCTGCATCGGCGGCATCGGGATCAACACCGCCCACGAGCTCGGCCACAAGAAGGAGGCCAACGAGCGCTGGCTGTCCAAGATCGCGCTCGCCCAGGTCTTCTACGGCCACTTCTACATCGAGCACAACCGCGGCCACCACGTCCGCGTCGCCACCCCAGAGGACCCGGCCAGCGCCCGGCTCGGCGAGAACTTCTACCAGTTCTGGCCCCGCACCGTCGGCGGCTCCCTGAGGTCGGCCTGGCGCCTGGAGAAGCGTCGCCTGGCGCGCCGCAAGCAGGGCACGTGGCGGTGGGACAACGACGTGCTCAACGCATGGCTGATGTCGGTGGTGCTCTGGGTCGCCGTCATCGCCGCGTTCGGCCTCGAGGTGG
>CAZDAO010000178.1:0-7499 GCA_964503015.1 uncultured Nocardioides sp.
AGATCGCACCGAGCCCGACGGCCATGAGCTTGCCGAAGCCGTCGCGGGAGATGAGCGCGATCCGCAGCGCGCGCTCCACGATGAGGCCGTAGCACAGCACGATCGCCATCACCGCGGTCAGCCCGAGCTCCTCGCCGGCGGTGCTGAGGATGAAGTCGGAGTAGGCGAACGGCACCCGCTCCGGGAAGCCGTTGCCGAGCCCGCGGCCGATCAGGCCACCCCACCCCATGCCGAACAGCGCCTCGACGAGCTGGCCGCTGCCGGGCGAGGCCTCGTAGTAGTCCATCGGGTGCAGCCAGAAGTTGAAGCGGTTCTGCACGTTGCCGACGAACGTGTACGCCGCCAGCGCGCCGCCGGCGAACAGCAGGCCGCCGACCACCAGCCAGCCCGGCCGCTCGGTGGCGACGTAGAGCATCACCAGGAACAGGCCGAAGAACAGCAGCGACGAGCCGAGGTCGTTCTGGAGGACGAGGATCATCATCGAGACGCCGAACATCGCCAGGATCGGCCCGAGGTCGCGCCCGCGGGGGAGGTCGACGAACACGACGCGCCGCCCGGCGAGCGCGAGCGCGTCGCGGTGCAGGACGAGGTAGCCGGAGAACGCCACGACCAGCAGCACCTTGGCGACCTCACCGGGCTGGAAGCTGAAGCCGGCGACGTAGATCCAGATCTTGGCACCGTTCTTGGCGCTGCCGATGACGGGCAGGAACGGCAGGATCAGCAGCACGATGCCGGCCAGGCCGGAGGTGTAGGTCAGCCGCTGGAGCGAGCGGTGGTCGCGCAGCAGGAACAGCGTCGCCACGAACAGGACCACCCCGAGCGTCATCCAGGTGAGCTGCTGGCGGGCGAAGGTGTGCTGGGAGAAGCCGTTGGCCTCGTAGGTCAGGTCGAGGCGCCGGAGCAGCGCCAGGCCGAGCCCGTTGAGCGCGGCCACGAGCGGCAGCAGCACCGGGTCGGCGTACGGCGCAACGAGGCGCACGGTGATGTGGGCGGCGACGATGAGGGCGGTCAGCCAGCCGCCGTAGCCGACCAGGTCGGCCGGGACCTCGCCCTCCACGCCGAGGCCGACGGCGGCGTACGCCCCGATGCCGACGGCGAGGGCGAGCAGGAGCAGGAACAGCTCCGCGCCCCGGCGTCGCCGGTGCACGAAGCCCATGAGGGATCCGGTCTGACTCATCCTCGTCCGCCCGCCACTCTCAGTCGACGTCCTGGCGCGCGGCGTAGTTGTCCACGGTCGAGCGCGCGTCGTCGAGGTCGTCGGCCTCGATGCCCTCGCGGACCGTCTCGGCCTCGAGGTCGCTGAGGCGGTCGAGGTCGACGTCGGTCACCTCGTAGGCGTGGGAGAGGGACAGGCCGGGCAGGTCGGCGTTGACGCCGCGGAAGATCGCGACCTTGCCGTCGTGCTCGCCGACGTAGAACTGCTGCTGGCTCCACGACCACCCGGCGGCCAGCAGGACCCAGGCCAGGCCGGCCAGCACCATGACGAGCAGCAGCCGGCGCAGCCAGCGGTGGCGGCCGGGGTCGCGGGGGGCGTAGCGCGCGGCCTCCGGGTCGATCGGGTCGGCGACGAAGGCGCCCTCGGGCACGTCGCCGGGGACCGGCGGGATCTCGCCGGTGTCGCCCGAGCGGTGGCCACGGAACAGGCCGCCGACGGCGCCGGCGAGGGGCATCCGCCGCGGCAGGTCGGCGGCGGCGCCGACCAGCAGCGGCACGAGCTCCTCGGGCGGGGCCTCCTCGGAGACGTCGGCGACGATGCAGGTGACGTTGTCGGTGCTGCCGGCCTCGAGGCTGGCGCGCACCATCTCGACGGCCGCGAAGTCGGGGGTCCCGGTGGAGAGGATGTCGGCCATCCGCTCGGGGCTGAGCGTCCCGCAGGCGCCGTCGCTGCAGACGAAGATGCGGTCACCGGCCTGCGCGGTGATCTCGAAGAGGTCGGGCTCCTCGTGCCGGATCCCGTCGAGCGCCTTGAGGATGAGGTTGCGGTGCGGGTGGGTCCGCGACTGCTCCTCGGTGATGCGGCCCTCGTCGATCAGCGACTGGACGAAGGTGTGGTCGTGGGTGAGCTGGCTCAGCTCGCCGTCGCGGTAGAGGTAGGCGCGGCTGTCGCCGATGTGGCCCAGCCCGAAGCGGGTGCCGTCGAAGAGGGCGACGGTGGCGGTGGTGGACGTCCCGTTGAGGGCGGGGTCCTCCTCGACGAGCTCGGCGATCCGGTCGTCGGCGCGGTGGATGGCACCGGCGACCTGGCCGAGGATGTCCTCGTCGGGGCGCTGGTCGAGCTTGCGCAGCGCCTGCACGGCCGTGCTCGACGCGAGGTCACCACGTACGGCGCCGCCGACGCCGTCGCACACGGTCAGCAGCCAGGGACCGGCGTAGCCGCTGTCCTGGTTCTCCCGGCGCACCCGCCCCACGTCGGAGATCGCGGAGTAGTGGAGGTAGAGGGTCACTTCCGCAGCTCCAGGATCGTCTTGCCGACCCGCACCTGCACGCCGAGCCCGATGGTGGTGGGCTGGGTGATGCGGACCGGGCCGACGTAGGTGCCGTTGGTCGAGCCGAGGTCCTCCACGAACCACTCGTCGCCGCTGGCCGCGACGCGGGCATGGCGGGTGGAGACGTAGTCGTCGTCGAGCTTGATGGCGGCGTCGCTGCCGCGACCGATGAGGAGCGGGGCGTCGGCGAGCTCGGCGCGGACGCCGGCGTTCTCACCGTCGACGACCAGCAGGTGGGTGGGGGCGCCGCGACGTGGCTTGCGGGGCTTGCCGCCGGACTTGCGGGCCGGCGGTGCCGGGGCGCCGCCGCGCGCGGTCTCGGGGACGCGGGCGCCGAACATGTCGGAGCGGATCACCGAGATCGCCGACAGCACGAAGATCCAGAGGATCGCGAGGAAGGCCACCCGGACCAGGAACAACGTCAGCTCAGACATTCCAGCCCCCGGCCTCGTCGCGGCCGCCGTCGATGCGGACGGTCATCTCGGTGTGGCCGATCCGGATCATCGACCCGTCGTGGAGCCGCGCCCGCGAGACCTTGCTGCCGTCGACCATGATCCCGTTGGTCGAGCCCAGGTCGACCGCCTCGACGCCGTCGATGGACACCTCGAGCTCGAGGTGGCGACGGCTCACGCCCGGGTCGTTGATGCGCAGGTCGGCCTCGGTGCCGCGGCCGATGACCAGGCCCGGCGGGCGCAGCGGGTGGCGGGTGCCGTTGACCTCGAGCGTGGCGTGCGAGGAGCGGGTGCGGGTGCGCTGGTCGTTGTCGGTGACGCTGGCCTGGGCCTTGCTGCGGATCCGGAAGCGACCGGTGGTCAGGTCGTCGGCGGACTCGAAGGCCACCGAGATCGGGCCGGTGAAGACGTAGCCCTGGGCGTCGGCGTGGTCCTGCAGCTGGTCGACGAGGTCCTGCTCGAGGGCGCGCCCCAGGCCGACGATCCGGTCGAGGTCGGTCGGGGACAGCTCGACGTGGAAGTCGTTGGGCACCAGCCGGCGCTGGCGGCTGAGGACCTGGGCGTTGTTGTCGCACTCGCGCTGCAGCGCCGCGGCGATCTCGACCGGCTGCACGGCACTGCGGAAGGCGCGGGCGAAGGCGCCGGAGATGAGCTGCTCGAGCCGCTGCTCGAAGCGCTGCAGGGCGTTCACACGGGCCTCCTCTCCTCGCGTTGGTGGACGCATCGTTGTGGTGGTCGTCGTGGTGGGCAGGCGCGAGCGACCGCCCGGCCGGTGCCAGCGAGCGTACCGGCCGGTCGCCCGTGTGCCACGGTGGCGCCCCGGTCACGGCGGGACATCGCGCCCCTGAGGGTGGCGGCAGACGACACGTCGCGGGTCCAGGGTGGCGGCAGACGACATCCGAAGCGGGCGATCCGATGTCGTGTGCCGCCACAGTCGCGCCCGGGATGCCGTGTGCCGCCACCTTCAGGCCGATTGGGAGCGCGCCCGAGCCGTGGGGTAACCTGAGCCCGCTTCTCGCGCGAGTGGCGGAATAGGCAGACGCGCACGGTTCAGGTCCGTGTGTCCGAAAGGACGTGGGGGTTCAACTCCCCCCTCGCGCACCACGCGAGGTTTGCGAAACCGGGTCTCCGGGTTTGCGAAACCTCCAGAAGACGAAAGGGCCGGTCCTCTCCACGGAGAGTGACCGGCCCTGAGTCGTTCCTCGGCCTTCCGGGAGGCCATCTCATCCCGGCGGGCGCCCGATGTGACGAGACACTTCCTCGAGCTCGGCGTCGGTGAGTCGTTCCTGACGCAGCGCGTCGGTCAGCAGGGCAACCCGATCGGCTCGGCCGACGCGAGGTGCCAGGTCGATCATGAGGACCAGGGCACGGGCTCGATCCATCCGGGTGTCCTCCGGATCCGGCCGACGGAGGGCGGAGTCGAGGGCTCGGAACGCAGCAAGGTCGTCGTTCTTGAACTCGCGGAGGATCCGCGCGTTGTCGAGCGCCTTGGCGATCCCAGTCAGGGATGAGGAGCCGCCGTACTCCAGGGCGACCGGCTCATCGCGCTGGACGAAGATCACGTTGTTGCCCGACGGGTCGACCAGCGTGAACCGGCTGGCACCGGGCCGAAAGCGGGTCAGCCGCGGCTGCCCACTCGCGGGCACCCGGCCCAGCGACGACTTGAGTGCCTGCCGAAGTGCTTCGTGGTAGGGAGCGACCTCGTCGACGGCCACCAGGCAGGCGAAGTCCTCGCTGTTCTCGGCTGCGGTCGGAGGCCGGCGGCCGAAGTGGAGCTCCACGGAGCGCCACCGCACGGCGAGGTAGGGGTAGGGGCGCGACTGGCGGTAGGTGACGGTGAACCCGATCCGCTCGTAGAAGTCAGCGAGCGTGGCCAGGTCCGCGGTCTGCATGATCGGGGTCATCGACTCGTTGTGCGCGAGCTCCGACAGCGTTCTCGCCATGGGGCCTGAGTCCTTCGTCAACGCGCTTCCTTCCGTCTGTTGCTGTTCGGTGCTCGATCGGAACCTGCCCCCGTTGCCGGCACTCCCGCAACGGGGCGGAACGACCCCATGGACGTCGATGCTCCGCCATTCGCGCGTGACAAGCCGCGTCAGTCGCCTGCTGCCCGCGCCGTCGATTGCCGGCGCGGGCAGCAGGGTCGCTCACGCGACGGCGGTGCCTTCGAGCTCGACCATCTGGCCCGCGATCGCCAGCCGCGTCACGCCGAGCATGGTGGTGGTCGGTGCCACCTGGGCAGCTCCGAGCCGCGCACCGAGCACGCCGTAGTGCTGGAAGAGCAGGTCGACGTCGGTGGTGTAGACGTTGAGCCGGACGAGGTTGGCCAGCGACATGCCAGCCGCGGCCAGCACGGCCTCGAGATTGTCCAGGCTCGACGCAACCTGTGCCGCCATGTCGCCCTCGTGCTGGGGCGAACCGTCGGCCCCCATGGCGGTCTGCCCGGAGCAGTACAGCGTCCGGGTCTCGCCCGAGACCAGCTCGCCCTGGTTGAACCCCATCTCCACCGACCACGTCACCGGGTTGACGGCCACTCGTTCCATTCCCACATCAGCTCCATTCCGATCCCTGCGGGGCGGTGCCCCTCGTCGTGCGTCGCCGCATCCGACGTCGCGTCAGGAACCCTGCCCGTGAATCACGACACCTTGTGTCATGTATCCCGGTAGTTTCTCTGCCGTGCGAGCTGACCGGCTGGTGTCGTTGGTCCTTCTGCTGCGCCAACGCGGGCAGCTGACCGCGGACGTGCTCGCGAAGGAGCTCGAGGTCTCCCCGCGCACCGTCCTGCGCGACATCGAAGCGCTGTCGGCGGCGGGCGTGCCCGTCTACGCCGAACGCGGCCGCCTCGGTGGGTTCTCCTTGTTGCCGGGCTTCCGGACCGAGCTCACCGGCCTCAACCACGACGAGGTTCTTGCGCTGCTCACCGCCGGGTCGCGGCCCGGCGAGCAGGTCTTCGGACTCGGCACGGCGCTCTCCTCAGCCATGCGCAAGATCGTCGACGCGCTCCCCGACAGCCACCAGGCCGCTGCGAACACCTCTGCCCAGCGATTCCTCGTGAACCCCGAGACCGACCTCCTCTCGCGAAGGCTGAACCAGGACGAGCTGCCGGACGCCACGCTGACGGTGGTCCGGCGCGCGGTCCTCGAGGGACGAAGGCTGCGGATCCACTACGCCTCCCGCAACCAGTCACCCCGGTGGCACACGGTGGACCCGATCGGACTGGTGACCGTGCGGGACAAGGGCTATCTGGTGGCCACCGAGTCGGGCGCCGACCGAACGATGCGGATATCGCGGATCCACGCCGTCGAACAGCTCGCGGAGCGTGCCGAGCGAGCAGATCACGTGGACCTCGCACACATCTGGGCACAACGCTGCGCCCAGTTCCTCTCCGAGGGTCACATCCCCGTCCGGGTACGGGTGGACCCGTCGCGTCGAGATGACCTGCTCGACCTGGCCGAAGCCGTTCGCGCAGAAGAGCCCGAACCAGACGGAGGCTGGCTGCGCCTCGAGGTCACCTTCCAGGACCTCTGGCACGCAGAGTGGGCGCTGTGGCAGCTCGGCACCCACGCCGAAGCGCTCACCCCTCAGGACCTACGCGCCCGCCTGCACGCCCGGGCACGCACGGTCGCCGACCGCTACCGCGAACACGGCTGACGCACAGCCGACCCTCCCGGCCACCCGGTGGGCAGAGTCGCCGGACGGGGCGTCGGCTCAGTCCGCGTCGTAACGGTGCGTCACGAGGTCCTGCCGGTCCACCGGCTCACCGCGCTGCATCGTCCAGGCGAGCCGCACCAGCCCGGCGTGCGACCAGATGAGCGGAGTGGCGGCGCGCGTGCCCTCGCCGGCAGGGCAGCAGGCCTCGCCGGTCGGCGGGCGTCCGTCCCAGACCTGCTCGGAGATCATGTCGGCGTCCCCGGCAGCAGCCGCCATGGTCGCGAGGTACGCCGCCGCGTCCTGGCCGGCCGCGACGGCGTACTCGCCGCGCTCACCGGTGAGGAGCGGCCAGCCGCGACCGAGGGTCGTGCCGGAGTCGTCCTCGGTGACGTCCCACTGGCTGCCGTCGCGGGTCTCGCCGTAGCCGTCGAAGCTGAACCGGTGCCAGAACGGGCCGTTGGGGGTGTCCACCCGCAGGTCCTCGTCGACGACCGGCAGCGTGGAGACGACGGCGGGGTCATCCGCGGGCAGCAGGCCGAGGCGGACCACGTCGAGGTAGCTCGGGTCGACCACGCGCCGTTGGTCGACCGCCGACGGGCCGCCGTCGCCGATGCCGTACTCCACTCCGCTGTCGGGACGGCCGTTCTTGGTGAGGCGCAGGAAGTACGGGTCGGGGCTGAGGGGGCCGCTCGTCGTGACGGTCCACCGCTTGAGCCTCGCCTGCCACCGGTCCGCGAGCCGCAGCCAGCGCCGCGCGGACGCCCGGTCGCCGTTCTTCCGCGCGATGTCGGCGGCGCACACTAGGCCGGCGACCTGCGCCGCGATCGAGTGCGGCGCGTAGCCGGACTGGTTCTCCCAGCGCTCCTGCGGTGAGTACGGCGCCCGGCGCCCGGTCTCCTCGTCGCGGAACCCG
>CAZDAO010000179.1:0-7376 GCA_964503015.1 uncultured Nocardioides sp.
GCTGTTCTGTTTGAAGGTGGTGACACGTGGGTTGCCGTGGGCGCCTCCAGATCGTGCTCCCACGACCGCAATCCGGTCGCGGGAGCAGGCAATCGAGTTGAGGATCGCTCGGTGTCCCCAGTAGGTCGTGGTGTTGATGGAGACGGGCGCCCACCGGACGCCGTCCGTCGATGACCAGGCGGCTGGGCGTGTGTCTCGCATCTGCGATTGCTCGTCCAGGTAGACCGCACCAACCAGCCACCAGGCGTCGTCACACCAGGTGGCGTCGCGGAAGACGCTCCGGCCCGGGAGCCCGGGGTGCTGCGGCACTGTGCCGCGAACCCACGCGCGGTCGTCCGTCGGGGTCGAGGGCCGTTCGGAGGTGCATCCGGCGAGGGACACGCTCAGCGACACCAGCACGGCCATCCATCCGCGGCGGCGATGTCGCGAGCCCACGCGCGGATGGTGATGGTCGGTCATGTGTTCTCCTGTACGGGCACGCCGGATCGGCTGGTGAGGCACGGGCTCGTTCCTCGGCCACCAGTTCGGAGATGACTGTCTGGCACTAGGGCGCACGTGCGCACCGGGTGTTTGTCACAGTTCAGCCGTGTGCCGCCCCTCCGGCATGGCGGGCAGTCACGCGTCACCGTCGTGGTCGATGTCGTAGGTGAGGACGATGCTGCCAAGGGAGGTCGTGTCGCAGCCGGTCAGCTTCAGCGAAAGGGGCGAGGAGAGCTCGCCGAAGAGTCGCGTCCCGGATCCGAGCACCAGGGGATGGACGAAGAGGCGGAGGCCGTCGATCAGGTCCTGCTGGAGCAGGTGGCGGACCAGGACGCCGCTGCCGAGGATGACTAGGTCCCCGGTGCCGGTGGACTTCAGGCGTCTGACGTTCGAGGCGAGGTCGCCCGTCATCACGGTGGTGTTGTCCCAGGTGACGTCGTTGTAGTCGAGCGTCGAGCTGGCCACGTGCTTGGGGGTGCCGTTGAGGTGCGCGGCCATGAGGTTGGTGTCGGGTTGGTGGGGCCAGAATGCGGCCATCTTCTCGTAAGTCCGACGACCGAAGAGGTAGGTGCTCGTTCCTGCCAGACCGTTGCGTCCGTTCGTGGTGTGGATGGCGTCGGCGAAGCGGGCTCCCCACCCGCCGTGCTTGAACCCGCCAGAGCGGTCCTCGTCGGGCGATCCCAGGCCCTGCATGACTCCGTCGACGGACAGGAACTCGATCGCGATCAGCTTGCGCATGGTGTGTACTCCTTTCGGGGCATACCCTCGCGCTTGCCGGCGGGGTTCGCCTTGTACGAAATTGACCGGGACGACGTGTCGACCGTTCCGAGCGGTGGGAAGGGGGCGGCGTGCGCGACGTGGTACGGCGAGAGCCCGGTCCGGTGCTCGTGCGACACCCGGCGCATCCCGGCCTGCGCGGCATCGTGGCCGGGATGGTGGGCTATCGCGAAGACACGACGCGACGAGTGGTGCGGCGTCAACCGGCGGGGAGCCTGATCCCGCTGGTCGTGTCCTTCGGTCCTCGACTGGAGATCCTCGACCTTTCCTACGGCACCGGGGTGGGGCTCAAAGAATCCTTCGTCGTCGGCATGATGCCCGGGCACGCGACCACCGCCTTCACCGGCGGCCAGCATTGCTTGCAGGTCTACCTGACTCCGCTTGGCGCGTCGCTCCTGTTCGACGCACCTGCTGCCTCCATCGCCGGCGCTGTGGTGACCCTGACCGACGTCATCCCCGCCTTTGGTGAGGGGTTCCGCGAGCGCTTGTGGGTGGCCGGCAGCTGGGCTCGTCGCTTCGAGATGATGGAGTGTGCGCTGCTGCAACGCCTCGCGTGCTCGGAGGCCGCCGATCCGATCGTGGTCTGGATGTGGCAGCGGATTCACCGCAGTCGTGGAATGGCGCGCATCTCGGCGCTGGTGGGGGAGACGGGGTTGAGTCATCGCCACGTGTCGTCACGGTTCAAGCAGACGATCGGCGTCACCCCGAAGGTCGCCGCAGCCGTGGTGCGTTTCGAACGGGCGGCAGTCGCTCTGCACCGTGCTTCGATCGCCGACGTCGCAGCGGCCTACGGGTACGCCGACCAGAGCCACCTGGTCCGCGAGTTCCGGCGTTTCAGCGGCGAGACGCCGACACAGCTGCGTGACGCGAGGCGGCCCACCGCGCACACCGCCCTCGGCGCTGTCGCCGACGACCCCTCCTGAGCACGCGCGCCACCGGACCTAGATCAGGACGACAGCTCAGATGATCCGGTTTGCTCGTCGACGAACCACAGGTACGGCAGCTCCTGACCTGTCATGGCGATCGGCCGCAGATCGCTCGCCGCCTCGATCGCGGCGAGGGTTGACACCTCCGCGGGCAGGCATCGGTACACCGGGTCGGCAGCGCGCCAACGCGTGACCCACTGCCGCATGCAGCGGAGGATCTTTGCCGTGGAGGGGCGCAGGTCGGTGTCGTCGATCAGCCAGAAGGTCACGATCGCGGTCCGCTCGGGGTCAATTCGGCTGTCGTGCACGTGCGTTCCGGTGCGCTCGAGGTACTCCTGGAGTGGGCGCAGGTAGACACAGCCGAGCTCGCGTTCGCCCTCGTGGTCCAGCACCGCATATGCGTAAGCAGCACCGTCCTCGTGTTCAGACTCGTGGACCGACATGAGCTGGCGGGCTTCGTCGCGGCCGAGATCCGGGGGCCATCTGCCTGCGCTGTGGGCGTGGATCGCCTGGGCACTGGCACGGTACGCCGCAAGGTCCAGGTCGAGGAGGTGACTCGACAACGGGACGATCCGCAGATCACCCTCCCACGACTCCGGCTCGGGCCACCGTCTGGGACGAGGCGCTCGTGGGCAGCGCCCCGCTGAGTGTCGCCGCTGGATGCCCCCCAGGAGCATCAGGCCTCCGAAGGCCAGGGCGTAGGCGGAGACGACCCAGGTGACCTGTTCGCGATCGAGACCGAGGTCGATTCCCATGGTGGGTAGGGCGATGGCCACGACCGTGACGTCGAGGATGAGCATGAACTGCGCCACGGCGAGCAGGCTGAGTACGTGCCAACGATGCCGGTTGGGGGAGGCCGTCGTGATGACGGCGTCCGTCAGGTTGTGAGGGTCAGGCATGGAGGCCTTTCTGCGCGGTGGGTCGCGCGCGCGTGAGCGGCGATTGGTCTTGGTTCGTGAGTGGGGGAGAAGCGTCAGGGCGCGAGGAAGGTGATCGCGATCAGGCCGAGGCCCAGGACGAGGTCGAAGCTGAAGCACGCTTCGGCCATCGAGCGGGGCACGACCCATCCGCGGCGCAGGTGCGCCCAGTCCCAGAGCGCGTGGGAAGCCAGGAGTAGCCCGGCAACGAGCACACCCGTGCGGGGGTCGATCGACAGCGCCACAACGGCGATTGCGCCGATGGCAGTGAATGCAGCCGCCTGTGCCAGCAGGGGGGCGGGCTTCTGGGTGTGGAGCCTCGATGCGACGAGGGCGAACCCCACGACGACCAACCCCACCCACCAGGCGAACCCGAGCAGCTCGCTGACGACCACGACTAGCGAGGCGCCAGGGATGCTGGCCCAGGCGATCCAAGGACGTCCTGTGGCGGCGGCGGCCATGTAGCACCACGCGGCTGCGGTGGCGCCGATCGCCAAGGTGTATCGGCTGGCGAAGCCCGTGATGAGGAGAAGGCTGCCCACCACTAGTCCGCCGAGGGTGGCGCCCGAGAACAGTCGCAGCCGACGCTTCTCGGTGGGGGCGGCGTCTGTGTGAGGCGGCGCGGGGCGGAACGATCGTGGGTTCACGCGAGCGTTTTTACTGGTCATCATGTGCCCACCTTCGAGCCGAACCGCGCACCTGCACCCCGTGGAGTTGTCACTGATGTGGCGTGACGGGCATTGACCCGCCTACTGAGGATCGGACGCCGCGCCGACGAGCAACTCGGTCAACTCGTCCGGGATGGTCAGCATCGGCCAGTGCCCTGCGTCGACTTGGCAGATTTGCCAGTTCGGCCCGTCGGCCATCGCCTCGATGTCGGGGGCAGCGGGCGCGCTGGTGATGCAGGTTGATGGTTGGTCCCCCACGGAGCGCCTCAGCGCGACGGGTTCCGTGACTGTTCGTGCTGGGTGGCGCACGAGCCTCTGCTCCAACCACTGGACCTGAGCCGGCGACAGATCAGGCTCAGCGGCGATGGCTTCGGCCGGCGGCGGCGGCCACCACCCTTGGTGCGCGTCGATGTAGGCGAGCTCTGCGTCCTTCTGCTCTGCGGGGAACGCGTCGAGAAGCGACTGGCCGTGCTGGGCCAGGAATCCCTGGACGTACACGGTGTGAGCGATGCGATCGGGAGCCTGGTCGGCGACCATGCCGGCGACGATGCCTGAGTACGAGTGGCCGACCAGGACCACGTCGCTGAGGTCGAGTCTGGCCAAGAGGTCCAGCACGTCATCGACGTGGGTCTGCACGGTCACCGCATCGACGTCATCCCCGGGCTTCAGGCCGCTGAACGTGACGGCGTGTACGCGGTGTCCCTGCGCGCTCAGACGGGCGTGCACTCCCTCCCATGACCAGGGTCCGGACCAGGCGCCAGGTAGGAGTACGAATGTTCGCGGTGCCGTGGGTGAGGTGGCTGAGTTCATGAGGTCCTCCCGTGTGGTTGGTGGTGGTGGTCTGAACGTCCGCGATGGGTGCGGCTTGTGGCGGTGTCGTCGTGGAGCGCGCAACCAGTACGGCGGCCCGGCGGCAACGGCGCACAACGCGCAGGCGCTCACGACCGCCGCTTGCAGGGCATCCACGAAAGCCGCGTCGGCCGCGAGGATCAGGCTGTGGGGCAGGGTGTGTGCAATGCCGTACACGGCGCCTCGTGAGTCCGCGACTGCTTCCGGCGTGGCCGAGATGTGGGAGGGCAGTTCGACGGAAAAGCGGTCTCGGTACACCGCCCCCACGCTCCCCAGAAGCGCCACGCCGAGGGCTCCGCCGAGCTCGCTCCCGGTCTCCGAAATCGCGGAAGCTGCGCCTGCGCGGTCAGCCGCGGCGGTTGCCATGAGGGCGTCCGTGGCGATCGTTCCCGCGGCTCCGGCCAGTCCGATGCCGGCATCACCGATCGTGGAGGCAAGCAGCGGCGCTGGGCTCAGCCGCTCGAGCAGGATCGGTGTGGACATGGAACCCACGATGGTGGCCACCGTGATCGGCAGCGTCCACAGCCCTGCCGTGAATGGTCCGTGTCCGGCTATGAACTGCAGGTGCTGTGCCATGAAGAAGACCAGCCCGGCCATGACGAAGGCGCTGAGGACGATCGCGACGACGCAGACACGAAGGGTGGGGGTTCGGAAAAGTGCCGCGTCGACCAGCGGCTGTTCGGTGACTCGTTGGTGTCGCAGGAACAGGCCGCCGATAATCACGCCACCCAGGAGACTCACGGAGCGAGAGGCCCACCCACCGCCACGGCGCGCTCGGCTTTGCCTCATTGCTAGCCGTGCCTGCTGTGCCAGTGCTCGAGTTCAGATCCGTCATCCCATGTGCCTTTCGGTTCCTTAAAGAGACTGACTGGGACGCTAGGCCGCCGGTTTTAGCCTCGTCAAGGAACTCACTTCGGGATGGAGAACTATGCAGCGCACCGATTTTGCAGCGATGCCGTGTTCGATCGCGCGCAGTTTGCCCGTGGTGGGAGACCCATGGTCGGTGCTGGTGCTACGCGATGTTCACGTCGGGATCAAGCGATTCAGCGAGCTCCAGGAGAACCTCGGCGTCTCCCGGAAGGTGCTCACCGAGCGACTCGCGCACCTGCTCGAGGAGGGGCTGCTGGAGCGTCGTCCCTACTCCGACCGCCCGCCTCGACACGAATACCTCCTGACCCCCAAGGGCCAGGACTTCGTCAACGTGTTGCTGGCCATCGCGGGCTGGGGTGACCGCTGGACCACGGGTCGCGCGGGACCGCCCGCGCTCTACCGGCACGTGACATGCGGACAGGTGACGCAGGTGGAACCCCACTGCGCCGCCTGCGGCGAAATCATGTCGGCTGCCGATGTCGAGGTTGTGCCGGGCCCCGGCGCCCCGGACTAGACCTCAGAGATCACGGGTTGGGGTGACACCTGGCCCAGCCAGCCTCCGTGCGGGTGTGGGTCACGGGAGGCAGTCTCTGGATTGCGAGGTCTAGAGAACGGAAGGCCATCCCGTGACCCACGAAGACATTGTGTACGACCGTCGTGTCCGCTTGATCGAGTACGCCGCGAAGATCGGCAACGTTGCTGAGGCCTGCCGGGTCTTCGGTGTCTCGCGCAACAGCTACTACCAGTGGCTGAAGAAGGCGGAGAAGTACGGCCTGTCGGCGCTGCTACCGCGTGAGCGACGCAGGCCGCATCAGCCCAACGAGATGACCTCTGAGGAGGTCGCGGTCATCGTGTCCGAGGCGATCGCACGCCCCACCCTGGGACCGAAGTCGTTGCTGCGGCACCTGCGGGCCCGCGGGGTGAACCGCTCAGCGTCCGGGGCCGCCAAGGTCCTGCGGCGACATCAGCTCGGCACCGCCAAGCAGCGGGTCGCGGCGTTGGCGTCGCTGACGGCTGCCGAGTCCGGGCAGGTCACCCGGGCCGCGCTTGAGGGACCGTTCGGGTTCTGCATGTACGCCTCCCGCCCAGGTCAGGTGGTATCCCTGGACACGTTCTACGTCGGGCGGCTCAAAGGGATCGGGGCGGTCTGGCAGCTCGCCGCGGTCGACGTCGCGACCAGGATCGCGGTGGTCCAGCTGGTGATCGGCGACAAGACCGCCACCGTCGCCGCAGCGTTCCTCGACCACCTGCGCAAGGCCCTGCGCAAGCACGGCATCACCCTCGAGGGCGTCCTGACCGACAACGGACCCGAGTTCACCGGCCGGGCCTTCCAAGACCGGGCAGCTGAGCTCGGCCTGGTCCATCACCGGATCCCACCGAGGTCGCCGAACCACAACTCGGTGTGCGAACGGTTCCACGGCACCGTCCTCCACGAGTTCTACCGACCGCACTTCCACCGCGGCCGCGTCGACGACACCGCCCTGCTCGACCGGTCCCTGCAGACCTGGCTGGTCGACTACAACCAGCACCGCCCCAACCACGGCCACTACATGGCCGGCCGCACCCCACAGGAGGTCAAGAAGCAACTACGCCGACGCATCCGCAAGACTGCAGCCTGAACCAACGACAGCCAGCGATTCAGAGACGCCGACCAGTCACCCCGACCCGTGCTCCGGGAGCGCCACGCAGATCTCGGTGATTGGTGCGGACGATGATCGAGTCGCCGGTCGAGGTGAGGCGCACCTTGTGGAGGTCGAGGCCAGTGCCAACGTCGCCGCGCGCATCCGGGTACTCGTGTCCGATCGCCGCGTGTGCCGGGATGCCGCTCAGGGCGGCCGCGAGGGCAACGGATAGTGCAGTGGCGGCGCAGACGGACAGGTTCATGGCTG
>CAZDAO010000180.1:0-7376 GCA_964503015.1 uncultured Nocardioides sp.
TCGCGCTGACCCGGCGCTCGACCTCCCCGAAGCCGCGTCGCCTGGCCATGCTCGACCCCTTTCTCCGGACCCGATTCCTAACCCCCTGCTGGGTTATCAACGGGAGTCCCTGTGGGGGACTGGTGGGGGAAAGAATGGCTCCTGTGGGGGAATCCTGTCCACTCCCGTCCAACGTTTCCGCAGGTCAGAGCCATAGTGCGCCTGCTCGGAGGCGATTTGCAAGCAGGGGGTTAGGGGTTCGAGTCCCCTAGGCTCCACCACTGGCTGAACAGCTGCGCCGGGCGCAATTGGTAGCGGCTCCACCATCGATGCTTTGCAAGCAGGGGGTGAGGGGTTCGAGTCCCCTAGGCTCCACCACTGCGAGGGTGTGACCTCGCGCCCATCCCTCGGAATTCGTCCGTGCGTGACCAGCGGCGGTCCCACACTGTAAGTCGTGCTGGGCATCACCGACCTCCCGACCTACCTCGTGGGTCTCGTCCTCATCATCCTGCTGCCGGGTCCGAACTCGCTCTACGTGCTCTCGGTCGCCGCGCGACGCGGGGCGCGCAGCGGGTACGCCGCCGCGGCAGGTGTGTGGACCGGCGACGCCTTGCTGATGACGCTGTCCGCGGCCGGCGTGGCGTCGCTGCTGCAGGCCAACGAGGCGGCGTTCAGCGTGGTGAAGTGGGCAGGTGCGTCGTACCTGCTGTGGCTCGCGGTCGGCATGCTGCGCTCGGCCTGGTCCATGTGGCGCTCGCGCCGGTCGGTCGCCGAGCAGCTCGCCGACGCCACGGCCGAGGCCGGGGTCGAGTCGCGGGCGCGGGGCGAGCGGCCCTACCGGCGGGCGCTGGTCATCAGCCTGCTCAACCCCAAGGCGATCTTGTTCTTCGTGGCGTTCTTCGTGCAGTTCGTCGACCCGTCCTACGCCCACCCGGCGGTCTCGTTCCTGGCGCTGGGCACGCTGGCGACGCTCGCCAGCGCGGCGTACCTCAGTGTGCTCATCGTCAGCGGCACCCACCTCGCCGAGGCGTTCCGACGTCGCAAGGCGCTCTCCGCGGGCGCGACGTCGGCCGTCGGTGCGGTCTTCGTCGGCTTCGCGGTCAAGCTCGCCCTCGCCTCCGCCTGACCCGAGGGCGGCAGCGGCTGTCGTATCCGGGCGTGCCCGTTCGTGGTAGTCGTGAGAGGCCGCCCGGTGGGGGTGGCCGCACCACGGGAGATGACTGCCATGCACTACCTCTTCACTGTCGTCGGTGACACCGAGCACGAGGTCGACGACTCCGAGCCGGGCGCCGTCGACGCCTTCAACGAGCGGCTCAAGGCCGAGGGCCGCTGGGTCTTCGGCGGCGGCCTCACCTCGCCCGAGCACGCGACCGTCACCGACAGCCGGACCGGTGCCCCCGTCTTCACCGACGGCCCGTTCGTGGAGTCCAAGGAGTACCTCGCCGGCTTCTGGGTCGTCGAGGCCGACGACCTCGACGTCGCGCTGGCGCTGTCCGCGGACGCGTCGCGGGCCTGCCACCGCAAGATCGAGGTCCGTCCCTTCGACGGGATCGCGTGACGTGCGCGCAGGTCTCGAGGCTCGCTGCGCTCGCACCTCGACCAGCGAGTGGGCGTGAGCCGGGCGCCCGCCCACGAGGCGCTCGCCCGGGTCCACCGCGAGGAGTGGGCCCGGGTGGTGGCCTCCCTGGCCCGCCGCTTCGGTGACCTGGACATCGCGGAGGAGGCGGCCGCCGAGGCGTTCGCCGTCGCCGTCGAGCGCTGGCCCACCGACGGGGTGCCGCCCAACCCGGGCGCCTGGCTGACCACCACTGCCGGCAACAAGGCGCTCGACCGGGTACGCCGCGAGGCCAAGCGCGGCGACAAGCAGAAGCAGGCCCACATGCTCACCGACCAGCTCTCCGGACCACCCGACCCGACGGGCGCGATCGAGGACGAGCGACTGCGCCTCGTCTTCACCTGTGCCCACCCCGCGCTCGCGCCCGAGGCCCGCATCGCGCTCACCCTGCGCATGGTCGGCGGCCTGACGATCGCGGAGATCGCCCGCGCCTTCCTCGTCCAGGAGACGACGATGGCGCAGCGCATCACCCGGGCGAAGGCGAAGATCAAGGCGGCACGGATCCCCTACCGGGTGCCCGGGGCGACCGACCTGCCGATGCGGCTCGACGGCGTCCTCACCGTCCTCTACCTCGTGTTCAACGAGGGCTACCTCGCCACCAGCGCCGAGGCCGAACCGGTGCGCGCCGACCTCACCGCCGAGGCGATCCGGCTGACCCGGCTCGTCGCGGACCTGCTGCCCGAGGAGGGTGAGGTCACCGGGCTGCTGGCGCTCATGCTGCTCATCGAGGCACGCCGCACGGCGCGGGTGTCGGCCGGAGGCGAGCTGGTCACCCTCGACCAGCAGGACCGCGGTTCCTGGGACCGGTCGCTCATCGAGGAGGGGCACGCACTGGTCCGGGCACGGCTGGCCACCGGCGAGCCGCCGGGGCGCTACCAGGTCCTCGCCGCCATCAACGCCGTCCACACCGACGCGCCCGACGCCCGGGCGACGGACTGGGCACAGGTCGTCGCGCTCTACGACCAGCTGCACCGGCTGGACCCCTCGCCCGTGGTCGCCCTCAACCGGGCCATCGCGGTGGCCGAGCTCGACGGCGCCCAGGTCGCGCTCGCCCACGTCGAGGCGCTCGCCGCCGACCTGGACGGCTACCACGCCTTCCACGCCACCCGGGCCGACCTGCTGCGGCGGCTGGCACGCAGCGCGGAGGCGAGGGCGGCCTACGAGCGGGCGATCGCGCTGGCCGGCAACACCGCCGAGGCGGCGTACCTCACACGACGGCGCGACGAGCTCACGGCCGCCGACGGCTAGCCACCGCGGGACTGGGACAATCGAGCCCGTGCCCACCTCTCGCCGACCCGGCCTGCTGACCGAGCTCGGTGCGGCGGCGCTCGCGCTGGTGCTGGTCGGTGCCGCAGGGTGGCTCGGGCTGTGGCAGTACGACGCGTGGCAGGCGCACCGTGACGCCGAGGCGCGCGACCTCACCGGTGTCGCCGCGGTGCCGCTGCAGGACGTGATGGGCAGCGACGACCCGTTCCCCGCCCGCGACCTGGGCCGGCCCGTGGAGGCGTCCGGCGCATGGCTCGAGGGCGGCTTCTGGGTCGCGGACCGCACCTACGGCGGCACCGACGGCTACTGGGCCGTCGCGCCGCTGGACGTCGGCGACGCGGCGGTGCTCGTCGTACGCGGGTGGGCGCCCGAGCCGGGCGACGCGCTGCTCGCCGCCACCGGTGACGCCGACGTCGTCGGCTGGATCCAGGCCCCCGAGGGCAGCCTCGTCACCGACGCGGACCCGGCCGACGACGTGTTCCCGGAGATCCGGGTCGCCGACGCCGTGCAGCGCGTCGACGTCGACCTCTACTCCGCCTACCTCATCAGCCAGGAGCCCGCGCCCGGCCTCGAGCCCGCGGAGCTCGCAGCGCTCCCCGAGCCGGGCCGGTTCACCGGCGTGCGCAACCTGCTCTACGCCTTCGAGTGGTGGGTCTTCGGGGCGTTCGCCGCGTTCATCTGGTGGCGCTGGCGTCGCGACGCCACCGCGCCCGAGGTCGTCGACGTCGACCAGCCCGTGGCCCGGTAGGCGCCGCCGGATATCTTGGCCGCCGTGTCCCGCAACCTCACCGCCTACCGCGTGATGGCCACCGTGGTGGGCGTCCTGCTCGTGGTGCTCTGCCTCATCGGCGTCCCCCTCGCGAACTTCGACGGCTCGCCGATGTGGGGTGTCTTCAACAGCACGCCTGCCTGGGTCTCGACCGGCTCCGACGCCCAGCACGCCGGTGAGCTGATCACGACCTACCTCGGCGTCGCGCACGGCTGGCTCTACATGATCTTCCTGTTCAGCGCGTTCCTGCTCTCGCGCCGGGCGGGCTGGGACCTCCCCTTCACGCTCGTGACGCTCGTGTGCGGCACGGTCCCGCTCCTCTCCTTCTGGGCCGAGCACCGCGCCACCAAGCGGGTGCGGGCCGAGCACCCCGAGCTGGCCTGACTGTGAGGCGGCGCCGGCTGACTAAGGTCGGTGCATGAAGACCGCGTTCGTGCTGGGCGGCGGTGGAGTCCTCGGCGCCGTCGAGGTCGGCATGCTGCGCGCGCTCCTCGAGCGCGGGATCGTCCCGGACCTGGTGCTCGGCACCAGCGTCGGCGCGCTCAACGGCGCGATGGTCGCCCGGCAGCCGGACGTGGCGGTGGTCGACCGCCTCACCGAGCTGTGGGCGGAGACGGCGAAGAGCCGGGAGGTCTACGGCGACCGCCCGCTGCGCACCGTGCGCCGGGCCATGTCCACCGGCACCCACATCTACTCCCCGAAGCCGCTGCGGCTGCGGCTGGAGGAGGAGCTCGGCGACACCCGCTTCGAGGACCTGCCGGTCACGTTGGGCGTGTGCGCCGCCAGCATCGAGCGCGCCGCCGAGCACTGGTTCACCTCCGGCCCCCTGGTGCCCGCGATCCTGGCCAGCGCCGCCGTACCCGGCCTGCTGCCGCCGGCCGAGGTCGACGGGGAGCACTTCCTCGACGGTGGGTTGGTGAACTCGATCCCCGTCGGGCGTGCGGTCGAGCTCGGCGCGACGCGGATCTTCGTGCTCCAGGTCGGCCGCATCGACCGTCCGCTGAAGGTGCCCAGCCGGCCGTGGCAGGTGGCCAGGGTCAGCTTCGAGGTGGTCCGGCGGCACCGCTTCATGCGCGAGATGGCGGCGATTCCCGACGGCGTCGAGGCGCACGTGCTGCCGGCCTCCGGCACCTCGGCCCGCGACGACTCGCTGCGCGCCCACCGCGACTTCGGTGGCGTGCAGGCCCGCATCGACGCGACGTACGACGCCTCGCGCGCCTACCTCGACGAAGCGCTGGGGGCCTAGCGGTGGGCGGCGCACCGGTCTGGATGCTCCGGCGCCTCGTCGTCGCGCCCGCGGTCGTCGCCCTGACGGTGGTGCTGTGGGTGACCCTGCCCGGCTGGCTGCTCGTGGCGGCGATGCTCGCCCCCGTCCTGCCGGGCCGCTGGCGGGCCCTGCGGCTGCTGTGGATCGTGCTGCTGTACCTGACCTTCGAGACCCTGCTGCTCGCGGTGATGCTCGGCCTGTGGCTGGCCAGCGGCTTCGGCTGGCGGATCCGCTCGCCGTACTTCGCGGGCATCCACTACGACCTCGTGCAGGGCACGCTGATCGTCTTCTTCCGCGAGGCGCGACGGGTGCTGGCGCTGCACATCCGCACCGACGGGCCGCACCCCTCCCGCGTCCCGGAGCGACCGGTCCTGGTGATGTGCCGCCACGCCGGGCCGGGCGACTCGTTCATCCTGATGTACGCGCTGCTGCACTGGTACCACCGTGAGCCGCGGGTGGTGCTGAAGAACACCCTGGCGTGGGACCCGGCGATCGACGTCGTGCTGCGGCGGATCCCGGCGAGGTTCATCTCGCCCAACCCGGAGGCCGGACAGGACCTCGAGTCGCAGATCGCCGCGCTGGCGACGGGCCTGGACGTCGACGACGCGTTCGTGATCTTCCCCGAGGGGGGCAACTTCACCCCGGCACGGCGCGACCGGGCGATCGCCCGGCTCCGCAAGCTCGGGCTGGAGCGGATGGCGGTGCGCGCCGAGGAGATGACCCACGTCCTGGCTCCCCGTCCCGGCGGGGTGCTGGCCGCGCTGGAGGCTGCGCCCGACGCCGACGTGCTGATGGTGGCGCACACCGGTCTCGACCACCTCATGACGGTGAGCGACCTGTGGCGCGAGCTGCCGATGGACAAGCAGATCACCATGCGGTGGTGGGCGATCCGGCGCTCGGAGATCCCCGAGGACCGCGAGGCCCGCATCGAGTGGCTCTACGCGTGGTGGGAGCGCGTCGACGAGTGGATCGAGCAGAACCGAGCGGTCGAGGGCGCGACCTGACCGGGACGCACGACGGGCGGTGCCCCGTCCGGTGGGACGAGGCACCGCCCGTGGCGGTGCGCGGTGTGCTACTTCTTCTGCGGCACGTCGTCGATGTCGATGATCTCCGCGGGCTCGTCGGGCGTGGTCGCCGGGTGCGGCTCCTCCGCGGCGTCGCTGACCGCCTCGCCCGGGGCACCCCCACCCACGTCGTCGGTGGCCGGCGGCTCCTCGGTCACCACGTCGTCGGCGCTCACCGCACCGTCCTGCGTCAGCGGGTCGGAGAGCGGGTCGCCGCCGGCCGCCGGGGCGGCGGACGGCGTGGGGGGCGGGGTCGGGGACGTCGTCGTCGGGGGCTTCGGCGGGACGTAGGTCGACTGCCAGTGCGCGCCGTCGTCCTGCTTCTGGCGCAGCTTGCTGAAGACGATGCCGCCGAGGGCGAGCAGCCCGCTGACCAGCAGGAACTTCTTGAGCCTGCCGCCCTTCGGCTCGGGCTCGACCCCGCGCAGCTCGTCGAGCTTGGCCGCTGCGAGGTCACGACCCTCCGCCGCACGTTCGGCGGCGAGCGCCGCAGCGATCGACGCCTTGTCGGCGGCGGTGGCGCGAGCCTCGGCCAGCAGCGGTGCGGCCTTCTCGCGGGCCTCCGCGGTCTTCTCGGCTGCCAGCGCGGCGCCGTGCGACGCCTTCTCGGCCGCGACGGCGCGGCCCTCGGCGATCAGCGGCGTCGCCTTGTCACGAGCGTCGGAGATGGCCGGGCCGGCCTTCTCGCCGGCCTTCTCCACCGCCTCGAGCGCCTGCTCCCAGGCCTGCTCCAGCTGTGGGACCACAGTCTCCGAGATCTGCTCGACGTAGTCGTGGGCGCGGTCCATGAGGGACTTCTTGCGGCCGAAAGGCATGCGTGACCTCCTCAGTCGTTGTAGCTCCATCTCACCACGGCCACCCACACCCGACCAGCCCCGTCCGGGTGGACGCCCCGGCCGTGGTCCCGCATGGCAGGATCGAGGCGCACACGCGAACCCGAGCGACAGATCCGAGAGGCACATCCCATGGCCGACCCCAAGGCGACCTTCAAGACCAACCGGGGCGACATCGTCGTCAACCTGTTCCCGAACCACGCGCCCGAGACCGTCGACAACTTCGTCGGCCTCGCCGAGGGCACCAAGGACTACCGCGACGACGCCGGCCGCAGCGGCGAGAAGTACTACGACGGCCTCGGCTTCCACCGCGTCATCGACGGCTTCATGATCCAGGGCGGCTGCCCGCTCGGCACCGGCACCGGCGGCCCCGGCTACACGTTCAAGGACGAGATCCACCCCGAGCTCGTCTTCGACAAGCCCTACCTGCTCGCCATGGCCAACGCCGGCCCGGGCACCAACGGCTCGCAGTTCTTCATCACCGTCGCGGCCACCCCCTGGCTCAACCGCAAGCACACCATCTTCGGCGAGGTGGCCGACCAGGCCCGCCGCGACGTCGTCGACGCGATCGCCACCAGCCCGA
>CAZDAO010000181.1:0-7354 GCA_964503015.1 uncultured Nocardioides sp.
CGGCGAAGAGCTCGAGCGTGCACTCGATGAGCAGCTTCTCCATGAAGGGGTCGCCCACCTGGACGCTCGGGCGCTTGGCCGGACCGGTCTCGTCGAAGGTCTCGCTCGCCAGCACGGACACCCCGCCGATGCCGTCGCCGCCGGTGCGAGCGCCGTACAGCACGACCTGGTTGCCGACGCCGGACGCCTTGGCGAGGTGGAGGTCCTCGTGGCGGAGCACGCCGACGCACAGCGCGTTGACGAGCGGGTTGCCGGCGTAGGTCGCGTCGAAGACCGCCTCCCCGCCGATGTTGGGCAGGCCGAGGCAGTTGCCGTAGCCGCCGACGCCGGCCACGATGCCGGGCAGCACGCGCGCGGTGTCGGGGGCGTCGAGCGGGCCGAACCGGAGCGGGTCCATGACCGCGACCGGTCGCGCGCCCATCGCCAGGATGTCGCGCACGATGCCGCCGACGCCGGTGGCCGCGCCCTGGTAGGGCTCGACGAACGACGGGTGGTTGTGGCTCTCGACCTTGAAGGTCACGGCGTAGCCCTGGCCGATGTCGATGACGCCGGCGTTCTCCCCGATGCCGGCGAGCATCTTGCCCACGGGGGTCTCCTGCGGGATCTCGCCGAACTGCTTGAGGTGCACCTTGGTCGACTTGTAGGAGCAGTGCTCGCTCCACATGACGGAGTACATCGCCAGCTCCGAGCTGGTGGGCCGGCGGCCGAGGATCTCGCGGATCCGGGCGTACTCGTCGGCCTTGAGGCCGAGGTCGGCCCACGGCTGCTCGCGCTCGGCGTCGGCGGAGGCGACGGCGACCGTGTCGAGGGTGGCGGTGCTGGACGAGGGGGCAGACGCGGGGGCGCTCGTGTCGGGCACGGCGCCAATCTACCGGCGCCTGACGCGTCCTACTTCATCAGTCCGTCGGCGAGGACCTCGAGCATCGGGCGCACGGCCGCGGGGTCGAGGTCGGACTGGTCGGCGACGGTGGCGACACCGCCGACGAGGCGGGCCACCTGGAGCGGCGTGACGTCCTCGCGTACGGCGTCCTCCGCCCGCAGCTGGTCGAGCACGCGCTCGCTCGCACCCTGCAGCACCTGGCACTTGCTGCGGATCGGCGACGCCTCGTCGCCCATGGCGCCGGTGATCTTGGCGGGCCCGCCCTTGTGCACGCTGATCAGCCGGACGTACTCCTCGAACCAGTTGAGCAGCACGTCGCGCGGGGCACCCTCGTGGGCCAGCGCCTTGTCGGCCGTCTCCTCCACGTGGTCGACCCACGCCTGCATCACGGCGTCGATGAGGTCGTCCCGGCTCGGGAAGTGCCGGTAGAGGGTGCCCGGGCCGACGCCGGCCTGCTTGGCGATGAGGTCGAGCGAGGCGTCGTACCCCTGCTCGCGGAACACCTGGCGAGCGACCTCCACGATCCGGTCGCGGTTGCGCTTGGCGTCGGCACGCACGGAAATCTCACCTCGGGCTTGCTAAACGGAGATGGTCTCCGTATTGTCGGAGAGGAAGCGGAGTCATCCTCCGGATCTACTGTACCTCGGCCCACGAGGCCAGAACAGGACCGCACCTCATGTCATCCACCACCTCCCTGCGCCCGCGGGGATCCTCGCGAGAGCTCCCCACGGAGCTGCCGCCGCAGGCCGGCCGCGCAGCCGCCGGCATCGCGATCGTGCTGGTCGCCCAGCTGATGATCGTGCTCGACGCGACCGTCGTGAACGTCGCGCTCCCGCGCATCGACGCCGACCTGGGCTTCGGCCCGGCGTCGCTGTCGTGGGTCCTCAACGCCTACACGCTCGCCTTCGGCGGGCTGCTGCTCCTCGGCGGACGCCTCGGCGACGTCCTCGGCCGACGTCGCGCCTTCGAGGCGGGCCTGGCCGTCTTCACGGTCGCCTCCGCTCTGGGCGGTCTGGCCCAGACGCCCGGCCAGCTCGTCGCGACCCGTGCCCTCCAGGGTGTCGGCGCCGCGCTCGCCGCACCGAGCGTGCTGGCGCTGCTGACCACCAGCGCGCCCGACGACGCCGCCCGCAACCGCGCCTTCGCCCTCTTCGGCGCCGTCTCCTCCGGCGGCGCCTCCATCGGGCTGCTCCTCGGCGGACTGCTGACCGACGTCGGCTCCTGGCGCTGGACGCTCTTCATCAACGTGCCGCTCGGCCTCGTCGTGCTGCTGCTGGTCGGCCGGTTCGTCGACGAGACCCCGCGCCGACCCGGCCGCTTCGACCTCGTCGGCGCCGCGAGCGCCACGATCGGCGCCGTCGCGCTCGTCTGGGCGCTCATCGGCGCACCGGAGCACGGCTGGGGCTCCGCGCGCACGATCGGCGGCTTCGTCCTCGGCGCGGCGCTGCTCCTCCTCCTCGCCCGGACCGAGACCCGCCACCCGCACCCGATGGTGCAACCGCACCTGGTCCGCAGCCGCCCGCGCGTCGGCGCGCTCGCCGCGATGGCCCTGGTCATCGGCGCGAACCTGTCGATGTTCTTCCTGGTCGTCCAGTACGTCCAGGTGGTGCTCGGCTTCGGGCCGCTGATGTCGGGCGTCGCGTTCCTGCCCTTCAGCCTCGGCATCTTCGCGATGTCCCGGTTCACCCCGTGGCTGATCGCGCAGGTCGGACCGCGCGCGATGCTGGTGACCGGCACCACCGCCCTCACCGTCGCGTACGCCTGGCTCAGCGTCGCGGACGCGTCCGGCACCTACCTCGGCGCCGTGTTCGGGCCGATGCTGATCGCCGGCCTAGCCACCGGTCTGGTGTTCATGCCGATCACGGTCACGGTGCTCGCGGGCGTCGAGCCCGAGCACGCCGGTTCGGCGTCGGGGCTGCTGCAGACCACGCAGCAGCTGGGCAGCGCCGTCGGTGTCGCGGTGATCGTCTCGGTGTACGCCGCCGGCGCGGTGCCGGGGCAGTTCGTGCCCGGGCTGCAGGCGGCCTTCCTCACCTCCGCAGGCTTCGCCGCCCTGGCGCTGCTGGTCGCCCTCACGGTGCTGCGCACCCCGCGGACCGAGGTGGAGCCGGCAGTGCTCGACCCGGAGCCCGAGGTGGTCGCCGAGGCGGCCTGACCCGCCCGCGCCCGCTCAACCCGGATCAGCGACCCGCGCCCCTGTCGTCGGCCTCACGGTCGGCGGCAGGGGCGTCGTCGTACGCCGACGAGGCGGGGCCGGTCCCGACCTGCCCGTCGGGCTCGCCGGTCTCCTCGGACCTCCCGGGCCCGAGCTCGTCGGCCCCGGCCTCCGGCAGCCGCTCGTGCTCCTGCTTCTCCCCCTGCTCCTCCGCCTGCTTCTCCGCCCGGCGCTCGGCCCTGCGCGCCGCGCGCTCGGCGCGCTTCTCCTCCAGCGCGGCGCGCTTGGCGTCCTTGGCGGCCAGCCGTGCGGCCTCCCTGTCGCGGGCGGCGCGGGCACCGTCGTCCTCGGCCTGGCCCGGGAGCCGCGGAGTCGCCAGCCGCTGCGGCCCACTGCGTCCGCTCGCCATGCCGCGCGACATCGTGCCGGCGCGGGCGGCCATGCCACCCGCCATGCCACCGACCGGCGGGATCCCGGCGGACGACTGCCGACGGCTGCTCCGCAGGCCGGACGCACCGGCTGCAGTCGCGATGATCGGCGCCAGGCCTGCGGCGGAGATGCCGGTCAGGTCGGGCATGCTGACGGAGATGGGCGCGATCGGCGGCAGCCCGGTGCCCGCCGCGCCGGCCCCGACCCCACCCTGGGCGGAGCCGGGGACGGAGGTGCTGGGGACCGGGACGGTGCCCACCCCGGACTCCTCCTGGCCGATCTCGAGCCCGCGCGCGAACGTGCCCCCGGTCAGGGTCGCCAGCTCGGTGCGGACCAGGACGAACTCGGCGCGGGCCGACCGGAGGCGGGTGCTCTCCTGGTCGAGCGCGAGGGTGAGCCGACGCCGGATCTCCTCGGCCTCCTGCTCCCCCGCGGTGACCGTCGCCCGGTCCTCGTCGGCCTGCGGCCGGAACACGAGGTGCCGGGACTCGCCGACCACCTCGTGGGGGACCGGCGCGACCTTCGTCCAGGCCAGGTCGAGCTCCTTCTGGGTGGAGGTGATCATGCTGCCCACCGCCTGCAGCGACGCCGCGATCTGGGTCGCGAGCGTGGTGAATCGGTCGAGGTTGACCAGGACCTGGCGGCGGAACCTGTCGTAGCTCTCGGCGGCCGCGGCGTCCCAGCCCTCGGTCGCGCGGAGCGCCGCGTCCACGATCTCGTCGCCGCGCCGGGCCATCAGCGTCGCGACCTCGTTCCACCGCACGGCCGCCACCTCGAGCGGTCGCACGTCGGAGCGCAGCTCCCAGGGGTTGGCCGGCACGATCAGCGCCCCCCGTGCCCGGGCATCCGGCCGAAGCCGCCCTCGCCCATCCGGTGGGCGGCGCGGTCGAGCTCGGAGGCGACGGTGTCGTCGGCGCTGACGGCGTCGTGGGCGGCGTCGAGCAGGCCCTCGACGCCGAGGCCCAGCGCCTCGGCGATCGCGGCGACCACCTGGCCGGCGTCGGTGAGCGCGTCGGCGTACGACGACGCGACGTTGCGCATGCCGGCGGCGTCACCGAGGCTCGAGCACGCTTCCACGAGGTCGTCCTGGGCGGTGGACCAGTCCTGCGACATCGCGGCCAGCACCGCCTCGGAGGTCGCGGCGAGTTCGACCAACCGGGTGGGGTCGACCTGCATCAGGGACCGCTTGCCGCTCTCGCTCACCCCTGCGGGATACCCGCACCCCGAGGGCCCAAACACCCGTGCTCCGAACCTGTGGGCAAACAAATGACGGCGCGTGGTTTCGCCCGCTGGTCGGCGGGGAACGTGAGCCAGCACACCACGACTCCTTCCTCTACACCCCTCGGCCCCCTGGAGATGCGCATGAACGCCGTGATGACCGTCGACCTCTCGGAGCTCGACGCCTGGTCCGCCCAGGTCCAGCGCGCCAGCGACGACCTCACCGGCATCGCCCGCAACGGCGGCCACAGCCTCGTGCAGACCGACTTCGGGCCGATCCTCGAGACGATGATGGGTGCCTACAACGCCCTCCTCCCCTCCGTGCACCAGTCGCTGACCGACAACGGCACCGGGATGGGCGACCACGCGGAGGCGCTCCGGGCCACGGCCCGCGACTTCACGCTCACCGAGGACGGCGTCGTACGCCGCCACCGTGCCGCCGGCGTCGACGCGCGCGATGGGTCGAGCGCCTTCTTCGACGTCGCCGACACCACGATCCGGCGGTCCGGTCCGACCGAGACGAGCCTGCCCCAGATCAGCTTCGGGTTCCCCTACGACACCGTGTGCGACCTGGTCCGGATGCTCACCGGCTTCGACATCCGCGCCGAGCTGGCCGAGAAGATCGGCGGCGACGTGGTGAGCGCGTCGTCGCAGGGCTCCTCGTTCGGCAGCCTCGGCGCCTCGATGAGGGGCGTCGCCGCCAACCTGCAGAGCGGCAGCGAGACGATCTCGAAGACCTGGCAGGGCGGAGCGTCCGACGCGGCGATCAAGCAGATCGGCACGTGGGTCGGGTCGTTGAACACCCAGGCCGGGCAGCTGGTCCAGATGGGGCAGAACATCGTGCAGATCTGCCGCGACGCGTGGCAGACCGCCCTGGCCGTGGTGCAGTGCGTGAAGTCCGCCGTCCAGACCGTCTCCTCGGCGCTCGCCACGATGAGCATCCCTGGCGTCGGCTGGGCTCGCGTGGTGCAGGCGGTGTGGCAGGCGTTCCAGGCCGTGATGAAGGCCTACAAGGCGATCATGAGGCTCATCAACATCCTCAAGCAGGTGAAGTCGTTCATCGAGACGGTGAAGAGCTTCTTCGACGGCGACAAGGCGCCGGTCTCGACGCCGACGGCCCCGACCGCGACGGGTGTGCCGAGCAGCGTGGTCCGCGACCCCGACTCGGTGTCGACCCCGACGATCGGCCAGCGGGCGCCGGCCGCCCCGGTGGCCCCCGTGCCGGCATGAGCCCGGCGGACGGTGGCGGAGAGGTCCGCAGCCAGGCCGAGATCCTGGCCGCGATCGCCGAGGCGCGCGACGACCTCGGCGCGAGCCTGGCCGACCTCCGGGCGACGGTCGAGCAGATGAACGCGCGCCCACTGCTCACCGAGGAGGAGCGCGAGGCGCTCGAGGAGCAGGCGGAGTCGGGCGATCTGGGCGAGGACATGAAGACGCTGGTGGGCCGGATCAAGGACGGCGAGGACACCTGGGAGCAGGTCTTCGCAGGCGAGTCGCCCAACGGCGCGCTGCTGCAGGGTCACCTCACCCGGATGTTCGAGGAGCACAAGGAGGACATCGCCCTCGCCTTCGAGGAGCTGATCGAGGAGGAGGAGGCGAAGGGCAACTTCCTGCTCGACGAGGTGCCCGACTCCGGGCCGGGAACTACAAGACTGTAGTTCCGCCGAAGCCCTGTTACGCCTGTGACTGGTGTGGTTGTCTGCTGTCCGCCTCGCCTTCCCCGCCCTGCTGGAGTCACCCATGCGTCGCCTGCCCCGTCCGCTCCTCGCCGTCCTCGCGCTGCTCCTCGCCGCGCCGCTCGCCGGGGCCGCTCCGGCCGGGGCCGAGCCGTCCGGAGGTCCCTCGCCGAGGCTGGCCAGCCAGCGGCAGATCGCGATGGCGACGCCCGGCGACTTCACCGGCTACGGCTTCGACCAGTGCCTGGCCCCGACCCAGTCGGCGATGGACAGGTGGTGGGCGAAGTCGCCCTTCTCCGCGGTGGGCATCTACATCTCCGGCGACTCGCGCGCCTGCCGGTCGCAGCCGAACCTCAGCCCCACGTGGGTCGCCGCCCAGGTGGCCCGCGGCTGGCGGCTGCTGCCGATCGCGCTCGGCCCGCAGGCCTCCTGCCAGCCGCGCTTCCCCCGCTACCAGGACGACTTCAAGATCTCCAACAAGCCGGCGGGCGGCTACGCCACGGCGGCGGCCCAGGGCGCGGCCGAGGCCGACAACAACGCGGCCGACGCGACGGCGTACGGCATCGGACCGGGCAGCACGATCTGGTACGACCTCGAGGGCTTCGACCTCACGAACACGGCGTGCCGCGAGTCCGCGCTGGTCTTCGTCTCGAGCTGGGTGACGCGGATCAAGGAGCACGGCTACGTCGCCGGGTTCTACTCCAGCGCCAGCTCCGGCATCAAGATGCTCGACGACGCCCGGACCCAGCGGCCGGGCCAGTTCGCGCTGCCGGACCGGATCTGGATCGCCCGGTGGGACGGCGCGGCCAACACCTCGACGACGTACATCCCGGAGGACGGATGGCGTCCCGGCGGCCGGATGAAGCAGTACCGCGGCGGCCACAACGAGACGTGGGGCGGCGTGACGATCAACATCGACAGCAACTTCATCGACCTCGGCGCCGGCTCGCAGCCCGTCCCCGAGGGCCGGTGCCCGGGCACCCGGCTCGGCTTCTG
>CAZDAO010000182.1:0-7341 GCA_964503015.1 uncultured Nocardioides sp.
AGGAGTGGGGCATCCCCGACCGCTTCCGCGCCCCGGTGGTCGAGGAAGGCGAGGCGCGATGAGGCTCACCCTCGAGCCCCTCGACCCGATCCGCCACCTGGCGCTGCTGCACGCGTGGGTGACCCACCCGCGCTCGGTCTTCTGGGGCATGCAGGACGCCACGCCGGAGCAGGTGCACGACGAGTACGCTCGGATCGCCGACGACCCGCACCACGACGCCCTCCTCGGGCGCGCCGACGGCGAGCCCGCCTTCCTCATGGAGCGCTACGACCCCGCGCACTCGCCGCTGGCCGGCCTTCCCGAGCTGCAGCCTGGCGACGTGGGCATGCACGTCCTCGTGGCCCCGACCGACCGACCGGTCCACGGCTTCACCGCGGCCGTGGTGCGCCGGGTGATGGAGGAGTGCTTCGCCGACCCGGCCGTGCGGCGGGTGGTCGTCGAGCCCGACGTGCGCAACGACCGCATCGCCGCCCTCAACGCGGCCGCCGGTTTCGTCGTCGCGCGGACCGTCGACCTGCCCGACAAGACCGCGGCGCTGAGCTTCTGCAGCCGCGCCGACTTCACCGCATCCGCCCTCGGAGGACCAGCATGAACGACGACGCCACGACCCACCCGATGACGGACCTGACCGCCCACCTCACCCCCGCGGCGATGGCGCGCGCCCACCACCACCTGGTCGCCAAGGCGATCGCCGAGCTCAGCCACGAGCGGCTGCTCGCCCCCAGTGAGGCGGGCGACCACTGGCGGCTCGACCTCGGTGCGTCCACGTGGACCTTCACCGCCCGCCGCCACCCGCTGGAGCACTGGGCGGTCGACGCGGCGTCCGTGCGCCGTACGGTCGCGGGCGAGCCGGCGCCGGTCGACGCCCAGGACTTCGTCGTCGACTGCAACGACGTCCTCGGCATCCCCGACCACCTGCTGCCGGTCTACCTGGAGGAGATCGCGGCCACCCTCGCCTCCGCGGCGTGGAAGACCACCCACCACACGCTCACGTCGGCCGACCTCGTCCATGCCGACCACCAGACGATCGAGGCGGCGATGACCGAGGGCCACCCCGGCTTCGTCGCCAACAACGGCCGCATCGGCTTCGGTGCCGACGACCACCCGGCCTTCGCGCCGGAGGCGGGTGCGGACGTCCGCCTGTGGTGGGTCGCCGTACGCCGCGACGAGGCGCAGCTGTCGCTCTCGGCCGGCCGGACCGAGGAGCAGCACTACCGCGAGGAGCTCGGCGAGGAGGTGCTCGTCGACGTCGAGAAGCGTCTGCGCGACCTGGGCCTCGACCCGGCGGACTTCCTCTACCTCCCGGTCCACCCGTGGCAGTGGACCAACCGGCTCGCGATCACCTTCGCCCCCGATGTCGCCCGGCAGGCGCTGGTGCCGCTGGGCGAGGTGGACGGGGCCCACCGCGCCCAGCAGTCGATCCGGACGTTCTTCCCCGTCGACCACCCCGAGCGGTCCTACGTGAAGGTCGCGCTCGCCGTGCAGAACATGGGTTTCCTGCGCGGCCTGTCGCCGGCCTACATGGCGGCCACCCCGGCGATCAACGACTGGGTCGCCGAGCTGGTCGCCGGCGACGAGGAGCTGGTGTCGCTCGGCTTCACCGTGCTCAGGGAGCACGCCGCGATCGGCTGGACCGGGGATGCCTACCACCGGATCCCGGTCGCCTCTCCCTACCGCAAGATGGTCGCCGCGCTCTGGCGCGAGAGCCCGGTGCCGCACCTGGCGGAGGGCGAGCGGCTGGCCACGATGGCGTCGCTGCTGCACCGCGACGTGTCCGGCGTGCCTCTGGTCGGCGAGCTCATCGCGGCCTCGGGCCTCGATGCCGCGACCTGGGTGGCGCGCTACCTCCGCGCCTACCTGCGGCCCGTCGTGCACTGCCTGCTCGCCCACGACCTCGCCTTCATGCCGCACGGCGAGAACCTCGTCATGGTGCTCCGCGACCACGTGCCGACGCGGATGGTCATGAAGGACATCGGCGAGGAGGTCGCCGTCCTCACCGACCGCCCGCTTCCGGAGGGGGTCGCCCGGATCCGCGCCGTCGTCACGCCCGACCTGGCCGCGCTGGCGGTGCACACCGACGTCTTCGACGGCTTCCTGCGCCACCTCGGCGCCCTCCTCGACGAGGCCGGCCTGCTGTCCGACGACGACTTCTGGACCCTGGTGCACGACTGCATCGCCGACCACGCCGCCGACCACCCGGAGCTCGCCCCCGCCGTGGCGACGTACGACCTGCTCCGCGAGGAGTTCGCGCACAGCTGCCTCAACCGGCTCCAGCTGCGCAACACCCTCCAGATGGTCGACCTCGCCGACCAGGCGGAGTCGTTGATCTTCGCCGGCACCCTGCGCAACCCGGCAGCTCGCCGGTGAGCGTCCACCGCGACCGGTACGGCGTCCCGCACGTCCGCACCCGCAGCCTCCACGACCTCGCCTTCGAGCAGGGGCGGGTGACCGCCCACGACCGGGCCTGGCAGCTCGAGGTCGAACGGCTGCGGGGCGAGGGCCGGGTCGGGGCCCTGGGCGGGTCCGACGCCTGGGACGCGCTCGCCCACGACCTCGACATCGAGGGCACCGCCCGCCGCGGGCTCGACGCGTTCGACCCGGAGTCGCAGGCGTTCTTCGCGGCGTACGTCGACGGGGTGCGGGCCGGCTTCGCCGACGGCGCGACGTCGCCCGAGCTGGCCGCCCACCCGGCGCCGGGATCGTGGCAGCCCTGGACGCCGCTGGCCGTCTTCCTCGTCCAGCACGTCCTCTTCGCAGGGTTCCCGACGAAGCTCTGGGCCGCCTCGGTCGGGCCGGGCCTCGACCCGCGGCTGGCCGGGCTGCTCGGCGTCGGCGAGCCGCCCCACGGCAGCAACGCGTTCGCCGTCGGCGGCGGACGCACCGCCTCGGGGGCGCCGCTCGTCGGCGCCGACCCGCACCGGGTCTTCGAGGTGCCGGGGATCTACCAGCAGGTCGGGTTGGCGTGCGACGAAGCCGACGTCGTGGGGCTGGCCTTCCCCGGCGTCCCCGGCGTGCAGCACTTCGGCCACACCGGGCACGTCGCCTGGGCGGTCACCAACGCGATGGCCGACTACCAGGACGTGCGCGTCGACGACGGCCGGCTCGTGGTCCGCACGCCGACGGCCGAGCTGGGCGACACCGGCCTCTCCGCGGTGCTGCCGCTGCTCCGCGCCCGGTCGGTCGCCGACGTCGACGCGGCGCTCGAGCACTGGGTCGAGCCGGTCAACAACGTCCTCGTCGCCGACACGGCCGGCCGCGTGCTCCACCGGGTCGCCGGCCGCGTGCCGATCCGCGACGGCTCGGACTGGACCGGATGGGCGAGCCTGCCCCGGATCGAGGTCGCCCCGACCGACGTGGCCGTGACGGCGAACGACCGCACCGACGACCGCTGGGACGTGCTCGCGGACCGCTTCGCCCCGCCGTGGCGCCGTGACCGGATCGCCGCGCTCCTGCAGACGGGTCCCCTCGACGTGACGGCCGCGGCCTCGGTCCTGACCGACGCCCACGACGCCTCCAGCGGCCCGCTGCTCGCGCTGCTGCGGGGCCTCGGCGACCTCCCCGAGGCGAGCCGCCTGGTCGTCGAGGGACTGCGGGACTGGGACGGCTCGATGTCGGCCGGTTCCACGGAGGCGGGGACGTACGCCGCCGTGCGCGACGCGCTCGTCGCGGCCGTGGTCGCGCACCCGCTCCTGGCGCCCGCCCGCGCGGCCGTGCCGCCGGTGCACGCCGAGGTGCTGGTGCCGTGGTGGCACCTGCCCAACCGGGTGGCGCGGGTGCTGCCGGAGCTGGTGGCCGACCCGCCGCCCGGGCTCGACCTCGCGGTGCTCGCGGCCGACGCCCTCGCGCAGGTGGCGGCGATGCCGGCCCGGACCTGGGGCGAGCGCCACCGGTTCGCGCCCTGCCACGCCTCCGCCGACCTCGGCCTCGACCCGTCGGCGTACCTCCCCTCCGTCGCGGGCCACGCGCTCGACGGCGACACCGAGTGCGTCGCCTCCACCCGCTGGATCCCCGGCACCGACGCCTGCACCACCGGCCCGATCGCGCGCCTCGTCTGGGACCTCGCCCACCGGTCGCGCAGTCGCTGGGCGGTCCCGCTCGGCGCCCGCGGCGTCGTGGGCGACCCGCACCACGACGACCAGTTCACCGCCTGGAAGGACGGCACCTTGATCCCCGTCAGCCCCTTCGCCCTCCGGCCCGTCGACGCGGCCTCCGACGCCGCCCTGCTGCACGGGTGGTTCACCCAGCCACGCGCCCGGTTCTGGGGCATGGCCGAGCGTTCGCTCGAGGAGGTCGCCGACATCTACGGCTGGATCGCCGAGCAGGACCACCTCACTGCCGACCTGGTCCTGCTCGAGGGGCGTCCGGTCGGGCTGGTGCAGACCTACGACCCTGCCGTCGACCCCATCGGCGAGCACTACGACCGGCAGCCGGGCGACCTCGGCGCCCACCTCTTCCTCGCCGACGACGCGGCGCGGGCCGGGACGACCGCGAAGCTCATGACCTTCCTCGCCGCGCGCCTCTTCGCCGACCTCTCCGTGCGGCGCATCGTGCTCGAGCCGGACGTGGACAACGAGAAGTCGCTCGCGCTGCTCCTGCGCCTCGGCGCCGAGCTCGGCCCGGTCGTCGAGATCCCGCCGCCGCTGCCCGACCTCCCGGCCAAGACGGCCCAGTTCGCCTTCCTCGCCCGCCCGGGTGTGGTCACCGACGTCCGTCTGTGATGTCGAGCGGTCATCGGTCCGCTCGAGCGTCCATCCGGCTACTCGAGTACCGATATGTGCCGGTGGCTCGGACTGGTTGATCGGAATGGACGCTGGACGCCCGATATGCCGTGCGTCGGGCGGACAATGGTCCGCTCGAGTCGCCCGGTGGGCGGTGGGCCGATCAGCCCCAACCGAACATCAGGCCAGGGCGAGCGTCGCGTCGAGCACGAAGGCCGGGTCCTCCAGCCGGTCGCCGTACACCTCACGGAGCTGGCCGACGCGGTAGCGGACGGTCTGGGCGTGGACGAAGAGGTCCGCGGCCACGGCGTCGCGGCGGCCGTGGTGCAGCAGCCAGCTGCGGAGCGTGTCGGTGAGCTTCTCCGCGGTCGAGGGCCGCAGGTCCGCGAGCGGCGCCAAAACGCGGGCGCGCAGGTCGGCGCGCGCCTCGGCGTCGGCGGCCAGCACCAGCGCCGCGAGGTGCTCGTCGGAGTCCACCAGCCCCTCGGGTCCGAGCGCGGCGCACCGCAGCGCCCGGCGGTGCGACGCCGACGCCTCGAGCCACGTCGTGCTGGGCCCGACGACGGCGTCGGTGCCCTTGAGCGCACGCAGCAACGTACGTCGTGCGGTGGCCGACCCGGTGCTCGGGACGAGCAGCGAGGCGTGGCCCTCGGGCAGCCCGGGCACGTCGTCGGTCGGCTGGAGGGTCCGCGGGTCGAGCGCTGTCAGCGCGTGCGAGACCTGCGACTCCGGCAGCACCACGGCGGTCAGCGCGCCGGGCGGCTCCCAGTCCGCACGCTCGGCGGCCGCGTTGACGGCGTCGGCCGGGGCGCCGGTGAGCAGGGCCCGGGCGAGCCGCTCCAGGTTGCGCTGCCGCACGCGGCCGCTGCTCTCCAGCTCATCGGTGTGCCCGGCCACGGAGGCCGCCGACAGCTCGTCGATGTAGGCGAAGACCAGCTCGGCGAAGCGGGCCAGCTGCTCGGCCCCGATGCCGGCCTCGACGGCGGCGTCGGCCATGTCTCGCCACGACGTGCGGGCGCCGACGCGGTAGGCGGCGAGCAGCGCCTCGACGGTCCGCCCGCTGCGCGCCTCCCCACGACCGAGCTGGTAGGCACCCTCGATCGCCGGGGCCTTGGGAGGCGCCTTGCCGTCCTGGCGGGTGGCGAGGGTGAGGAAGCCGCCGAGCGCGAGCTGGACCGCGTTGCGGATCACCTCGCCCATCCGGCCGCTGAACGCGCCGGCATAGCTGGGCACCTCGTCGATGATGGTCAGCACCACCCGGTCGGCGACCTCGGCCAGCCGGGAACGCAGCGCCTCGGCCACCTCGGGGTCGAGGCCGACCACCGTCTGCATTTGTGTGGCACCGCGCACAGGGTGTGTTGCCATCGGGACTCCTGTGGTGTCTTTTGTTCGCGACGAACAAGAGTCTAGCCCCGATTCACGTGCCCAGATCAGGTAAGAACGCGCCCGCTCGGGGAGATTTGGTCCCATGAGCACGACTCTCGAGCCGCCCGTGCGCGGCCCCCGCGTGCGCGACCACCTGGTCCGCGTCGCCGAGGCTGCCACCACGCCGTACCTCCCGGCCGACTTCCTGGACCTCTTCGCGCCCCTGCGCGCCGGCGCGGACCTGCGCGGGCGCATCGAGTCCGTGCACCCCGAGACCGCCGACGCCGCGACCATCGTGATCCGCCCCGGCGCCGACTGGGCCGGCCAGTACCTCCGCATCGGCATCGACGTCGACGGCGTACGCCAGTGGCGCGCCTACTCCCTCACCCACGGCCCGCGGCGCGACGGCCGCATCTCCATCACGGTCAAGGCCGTGCCCGACGGCCTGGTCAGCAACCACCTCGTGCACGAGGCCCGCCCGGGCACCCTCGTCCACCTCGAGCAGGCGGCCGGCGAGTTCGTGCTGCCGCCCGAGGGTGGCAAGTTCCTGATGGTCACCGCCGGGTCGGGCATCACCCCGGTCATCGGGATGCTGCGCAACCTCTTCCCGAGCACCGACGAGGGCGTGCTCCGCCCGCTCCGCAGCGCCGAGCACGACATCGTCGTGGTGCACGTCGCGCCGAGCCACCCCGACTCGATCTTCATCCGCGACCTCGAGGCGCTCGACGCCGCGGGCGCGATCCGCCTCGTCGCCCGCTACGACGACGAGCACGGCGTCCTCGACGTCGCCGACCTCGCCGAGCTGGTCCCCGACCTCGTCGAGCGCCAGACGCTCGCATGTGGGCCGGCCGGGCTGCTCGACGCCCTCGCCGCCCACCACGAGGAGGCCGGCCTCACCCTCACCACCGAGCAGTTCCGCACCGCGCGGGTCGAGCCCGGCGACGGCGGCACGGTGACCTTCTCCTCCGGCACCACCCTCGACCTCGACGGCGCCACGCCGATCCTCGACGCGGCCGAGGACGCCGGCATGCTGATGCCGAGCGGCTGCCGGATGGGCATCTGCATGGGCTGCGTGATCCCGCTGCGCGAGGGCAGCGTCCGCGACCTGCGCAACGGCGCCATCACCACCGCCGTCGCCGGCGAGACCGGCGACATCAAGGTGCAGACCTGCATCAACGCCGCCGCCGGCCCCTGCCACATCGACCACTGACCCCCGCCCTGACGCACGACCTCCCCGACACCCCCAAGGAGATCGACA
>CAZDAO010000183.1:0-7198 GCA_964503015.1 uncultured Nocardioides sp.
TCGGGTCGAAGCGGCACGAGCCGCAGTGGTCGGACATCCGGTCGATGTAGGCGCCACCGGAGGTGTAGGGCTTGGTCGCCATCACGCCACCGTCGGCGTGCTGCGACATCCCGACGACGTTGGGCACCATCACCCAGTCGTAGCCGTCGACGAAGGCGCGGTGGAACCAGTCGGTCACCTGGGTCGGCGCCCAGCCGCGCTGCAGGGCGTAGGACCCGAGCACCATCAGCCGAGGGATGTGGTGCACCCACCCGTGCTCGGCGACCTGGTCGAGCGTGTGGGACAGGCAGCGCGCGTCGGTGGCGTCCGCGTCGAGCTCGGCGAACCACCGCGGCAGCCGCTCGGTGGCGTGGAGCTCGTTGGCGCGCCGGTAGCCCTCCCCCTGGTGCCAGTAGAGGTGCCAGACGTAGTCGCGCCACCCGATGACCTGCCGGACGAAGCCCTCGACGCTCGCGACGGGCGCGGCACCGGATCGGTACGCCGCCTCGGCGCGCTCGACGACCTCCAGCGGGTCGAGCAGGCCGAGGTTGAGGGGTGCGCTCACCAGGCTGTGCGCCATCCACGGGTCGCCCTCGAGGATCGCGTCCTCGTGCGGCCCGAAGTGGGGCAACCGGTGCTCGACGAAGTGGTCGAGCGCGGCGAGCGCCTCGCGTCGCGTGACCGGGAACCGCCGCGGACCGTCGCGGCCGATCGTCTCGACGACCCCGTCGCGCTCCCACCGGTCGAGGTCCTCGCGGACCTCGGCTTCGACGTCGTCCTCCTGGGGCCACCAGGGGTCCGCCACCCCGAGGCCGGCCGCGCCCTTCGGAGGCGGCTCCCGGTTGTCGCGGTCGAAGTTCCACCGGCCGCCCGCCGGGTCGCCGCCGTCGACGAGCACCCCGTGCGCGAGCCGCGCCCGGCGGTAGAAGTCCTCCATCAGCAGCCGCTTCCCGCCCCGGCCACCGGCCCAGCGCTCGAAGTCCTCCCGCGCCGTGGCGAAGCCGCGCGCCGGGAGCACCTGGGCGCCGAGCCGCTCGACCAGCCGCAGCGCGGCGTACGACGTCGGGTGCACGACCTCCAGGTCAGCGACGTCGCGCGCCACCTCGGCGTACGTCCCGGCCTGCACGTAGGTCATCCGGTCGCCGAAGGCCGCGGCCCGGTGCCGCATGGCGCTAAGGACGAGGTGTGCCTTGGCCCGGTGGAAGCGCCGCCGCTCCAGCACGGCGCGCGACTCGACCATCAGGAGCGGGCCGCGGTGGTCGTCGGTGAAGTGCGGCCCCAGCTGGTCGCCGAAGAGCCACCTCGTGGTCATGTCGTGAACCCGGGGATCGCGGGGTCAGGCCCGCTCGACCTCGCTGGCGAGCTTGAGCACGACCGTGCCGTCCTCCTGCTCGATGACGTAGGCCGGGTCGTCGTCGCTGCCGTGCCGGGTGACCGCCTCCCCCTTCGAGGTGCGCGAGACGTCGTCGTGGTGCACCTCGGCGACCTTCCCCTCCGCCCACGAGGAGCCCCACTTCCACTTCACGGTCGTGCCGGTGCGGATCGCCATGCGCTCCACCGTGCCACGCCCTCCCCAGGGCAGGACCACCCCTAGGACCGGACGTGCATCCGCTCCCCCTGCGGCCCGAAGATCCCCAGCACCTCGGCCGGCGTCGGACCGGGGTTGCCGAGCCAGTGCGGCGTGCGGGTGTCGAACTCGACGACCTCACCCGGGCCCAGGGTGAGGTCGCGGCTGCCGAGGACCAGGCGGACCCTCCCGCTGAGGACGTAGAGCCACTCGTAGCCGTCGTGGGTCTCCAGCGAGGGCTCGTCCCGGTCGACCGGGAGGATGATCTTGAACGACTGCAGCCCGCCGGGCCGCCTGGTCAGCGAGATGAAAGTGCGCCCGTGCCGCACGACGGGCTTGGAGCGCACGCGCGGGTCGCCCGTCTCAGGCGCGTCGACGAGCTCGTCGAGGGCGACCCGGTGGGCGCGGGCGAGGGGCAGCAGCAGCTCGAGCGTGGGCTTGCGCTGCCCGGACTCCAGCCGCGAGAGCGTGCTCACCGAGATGCCGGTCTCCTCAGCCAGGTCGGTGAGCGTCGCCTCGCGCTCGAGCCGCAGCTGCCGCAGCCTCGGGCCTACGGCGCGCAGCACTCCCTCGTCGTCCATCCGGCCAGTTTGCCACTTCGGCAAGATTGTTTGTCAATACTGCCGACGTCCGGGCACCCTCTGGAGCATGGACGAGATGAAGACCTATGACGTGGTGGTGGTCGGCGGCGGCGCCGCCGGCCTGAGCGGTGCGATGGCGCTGGGCAGGTCGCGCCGATCGGTGCTGGTGGTCGACGCGGGCGAGCCGCGCAACGCCCCCGCCGGCCACGCCCATAACTACCTCGGTCGCGAGGGCGTCGACCCGCTGGAGCTGCTCGAGACCGGCCGGGCCGAGGTGGCGGCGTACGGCGTCGAGGTGCTGGCCGACCGCGTGGTCGGCCTGTCCGGGGAGGCCGACGACTTCCTCGTGACCACCGCGGGCGGGCGGCGCGTGCGCGCCCGGCGGATCCTGGTCACCGGCGGGGTCGTCGACCAGCTGCCGGCGGTGCCGGGGCTGGTCGAGCGCTGGGGCCGCGACGTGCTGCACTGCCCCTACTGCCACGGCTGGGAGGTGCGCGACCAGGCGATCGCGGTGCTGGCGACCACGCCGATGGCCGCCCACCAGGGCCTGCTGTTCCGCCAGCTCACCGACGACGTGGTGATGGTCGTCCACGACGGGGTCGAGATCCCCGCCGAGGAGGAGGAGAGGCTGGGGGCCATCGGTGTCCGCTTCGCCCACGGCACCCCGCAGGAGGTCGTGACGGACGGCGACACCCTGGTCGGGCTGCGGCTCGCGGACGGCTCGGTGCTGGAACGGCAGGCGATCGTCGTGGCGTCGCAGCCGCACGCGCGCGCCGACTTCCTCGCCCCGATGGGCATCGAGCCGACGCCCTTCGAGATGCACGGTGCCGTCCTCGGATCGGTCGTCGCGGTCGAGCCGACGGGCGCCACCTCGGTGCCGGGGATCTTCGCGGCCGGCAACATCACCGACGTCTCGATGGTCCTCATCGCCTCGGCGGCGCACGGCCTGCGCGTGGGCGCCTGGATCAACGCCGAGCTCGCGGGTGCCGACGCGGCCCGCGCGGCGCAGGCGCGGCGCGACGGATTCTTCGAGCGTCCCGCCTGGGAGGAGCGGTACTCCGGCGACCGGGTCTGGAGCGGCCAGGTGAACGCCCAGCTCGAGCTCGAGGCGGCGTCGCTCGCGCCGGGCCGGGCCCTCGACATCGGCTGCGGCGAGGGCGGCGACGCCATCTGGCTGGCGTCCCGGGGATGGGCCGTGACGGCCGTGGACTTCGCCGACGCCGCCCTCGCGCGCACGCGCGCGCACGCGGGGGAAGCAGGGGTGGGCGACCGGGTCGAGACCCGCCGCGTCGACGTACGCGCCTTCGAGCCCGCCGGCGAGACGTGGGACCTGGTGACCTCGCACTTCTTCCACCTCCCCGACGGCGGCATGCCCGACGTCGTACGCCGACTCGCCTCCGCGGTCGCGCCGGGCGGGACGCTCCTCGTGGTCGGACACCACCCGGAGGACCTGGCGACCGGGCTGCGGCACGGGCACGACAGCTTCATGTTCACCGCCGACCAGCTGGTCCCGGCGCTGCCCGACGGCTTCGTGGTCGAGGTCTGCGAGGCGCGGCCGCGGACGCAGCGGCACCCCGGGACCGGCGAGGACGTGGTGGTGGCCGACGCGGTGCTGCGCGCACGACGCACGGGCTGAGCCGTTGGGGCGGGCGGGCAGGATGGGCCAATGAGCACTCGGGAGCTGCACCTCCGCCCACCCGCCCGGCCGTGGTGGACCCTGCTGCCGTTCCTGGTGGCGGTGACCGCGGTCGCCGGGATCGGTGGGCTCGCCGCGTCGGGCTCCCAGCAGACCTACCGCGCCCTCGAGCTGCCGCCGTACGCACCGCCGTCGTGGCTGTTCGGGCCGGTCTGGTCGGTCCTCTACCTGATGATCGGGGTGGCCGGGTGGCTGCTGTGGCGCGACCGCGGGTGGGACCGCAGCCTCTGGCTGTGGTCCGCGCAGCTCGTGCTCAACCTGGCGTGGACGCCGCTCTTCTTCGCCGCCGACCTCTACACCGTGGCGCTGGTCGAGATCGTGGTGCTCGCGGCCGCCGTCGCCGTGCTGGTGGGGTGGGCGTGGCGTGGGACCCGGGTCGCGGCGTGGCTGCTCCTGCCCTACCTCGCCTGGGTCTGCTTCGCGACCGCTCTCAACGCCGGGATCGTCGTGCTCAACTGAGCGCGACCCCGGCGTGGTGGACGTGCGTCCGGGAGTGCATGAAATCTTGACCACAGGTTCGGCGTAAGGTCCACCTTGACGCCTTTCCCGGCGTACTGTCGGGACATGGCTGCGCCCGGCCCCGCCACCGTGAGCGACGTCGTCGCCTCCGGTGTGGCGCGTCCGAGCAAGCACGACAGCCGTCGCGACCAGCTCGCGGAGTCGGCGCTCGTCACCCTCGGCGAGCAGGGCTACGCCCGCACCTCGTTGCGCGACATCGCCCAGCGCTCGCCGTTCTCGCACGGCGTCGTGCACTACTACTTCTCCAGCAAGGAGGAGCTGATCGTCTACTGCGTGCGCTACTACAAGCGCACGTGCATCACCCGCTACGACGCGGTGGTCGAGGAGGCCACGTCGGCGGCCGGGCTGCGCGAGGCGTTCGCGGCCAAGCTGGCCGAGACCATCCGCGAGGAGGGTCCGATGCACCAGCTCTGGTACGACCTGCGCAACCAGTCGATGTTCGAGCCCGCGCTCCACGACGTCATCCTCGACATCGACGGCCAGCTCGAGCAGATGGTCTGGCGCGTGGTCACCCGCTACGCCGAGCTCGCCGGCCTCGACCCCGCGATCGACTCCGTCTCCTGCTACGGAATGCTCGACGGTCTCTTCCACCAGGCACTGCTCGCCTGGGCGACCGGTCCCGCCGAGGAGCGCGACGACGCGCTCGCCGAGCTCAGCCACCGGGTCAGCACGCTGATGCCGACGCTGCTCGACCGCTGACCGGGCGCTTCCTCCCCGTCCGGGACGCCGACCGGGCACTTCCTCCCCGTCCGGGATGCTGACCGGGCACTTCCTCCCCGTCCGCGACGCTCGGTCGCGCGTCGGTTGTCCACAGATTGCCGCTGACGGGTGTTGCCGAGACCCTCGGGCGGCCGAGCATCGACCCATGATCTCCTCGGGAACGCTCGCCCTCGACCCCGCCGACCATGCCGCCTGCACCGACACCCTCCGGGCCCGGCTCACCGACCTCGAGAGGCGCCGCCGGTCGACCGGGCGGGCGGTCGAGCGGGTGCTCGAGACCTGGCACGGCGAGGCGGCCGAGCGGTTCCGATCGCAGTGGGAGGAGTGGGACCGCGGCGCCCAGCGCGTCGTCGAGCACCTCGCCGGCGGCATCGCCGCCCTCGACCTGGTCCGTGCCGACGTGGTCGACACGGATGCCGCGTGCGCCGTGACGCCCACCCACCTGGCGGGTCGGCTGGGATGACCGCCTACGAGGTCGACCTCGGCGAGGTCCGCGAGGTGGTGCTCGCGCTGGCGGGCTGCCAGCGCGACCTCATCGGCCTGGCCGGCGACGTCGAGGCCGCGCAGGTCCGGCTCCGGACCGACTGGGCCGGCCGGGCGAGCGACGCGCAGGCGACGTCGTACGACGCGTGGCGCGACGAGTGCGCCGAGATGGTGACTGCTCTCGCCGCGCTGCGCGGTGTCGTCGCGACGGCCGACGCCCACTACTCGCGTGCCGCCGCGGCCAACGTCGAGCTCTGGCGGCAGGTCGCGCCATGAGGATCAGCGTCGAGTGCGGCGGGCTCACCTCGGCCGCTGACGCCTGCCGGACGGCCAACCAGACCGGGGCGCTGCTGACCGAGTCGCTCGCGGGCAAGCTCGCCGGACTCGGTGGGATGGCCGGCAACGACAGCGCCGGCGCGGACTTCGCGGCGGCCTACGACGCGGCGGCGCGCGAGGCGGTGGGCTCCCTCACCGACCTCACCCACGCCTTCATCGGGCTCGGCCGGCTGCTGGCCGCGACCGGCGCCAACCACCAGACCGCGGAGGCCGGTGCGGCCGGACGGGTGGCGGCCTACGACGGCTCGTCGCTCGCCGACACGTTCGTCCGGGTCGCGCCGGCGCCGCCCCCGTCCAGCCTCGGCGCCCAGGAGCCGTCGCTCGGTGCCGTCGACCGCTGGATCCTCGACCACGTCGAGGGCTTCGTGTGGCCCGGCGGCGACGTCGACCTGCTCCGGGAGGCCGCCCACGCGTGGACCCGTACGGCGTCCTCGGTGGCGGCGCTGGCCGACCACCTCGACGTGGCGCGAGACCTCGTCGGCCACCAACGCTCGCCCGAGGTCCCGACCGCGCTCGCCTGCCTGGCGGAGGTGCGGTCGCTCGTCGCCGACACCGCCCGGGAGCTGCTCGCACTCGGCACGGCGTGCGATGACCACGCCACCGCCGTGGAGGACGCTCGCGCCCGCACCCGCGCGTTGCTCGCCGAGGTGGCGCAGATGGTCGTGGAGGGCGCGGCGATCTCGGCGATCGTGGGCGGCCTGACCGGAGGCCTCGGCGGCTCCGCCGCCGTCGCGGCCGCCGCCGCCCGGGTCCGCGCGCAGGCCCCCCGGTTCCACGCACTCCTCGTCGCGCTCCGCGCGACCGCCACGGCGGGTGGCGCCCGGCTGCGGAGCGCGGGCGAGTCGCTGCGCGGCTTCCGGGCCCGTCTCGACCGCTACGCCAAGGTGGCGGTCCGCGACGAGCGGGGCTCGATGCGCCACCCGGGCGGCTGGTGGGGTCCGCGCTACACCCGGGTCCGCCGCACGATCGACGACCCCGAGCTGTTCGACCCGCAGGATCTCCGCGGCATGGACCCCGCTGAGCTCCGCCGGATGCTCGCGCATTGGGACGTCTCGCCGTCACGTTCCGGCGAGGGTCTCCGCTACGAGCTGCCGCAGTTCCGAGGACGCCAGATCCGGGTCATGGACGGGTACCCCGGCAACCGACCGGACGCCCTCACCCATGGCCCGTATGTTGTCGTCTCGCAAAACGGGGCGAAGCCCGTGAAGCTGCCGCTGGAAGGAAACCCGACGCTGTGACCGAGAGATGGCTGGCCGACGTCGTCGAGGACGTCGAGGAGGAGTTCGAGGCGTTCGGGATCGTCGGTCTCTACCAGTT
>CAZDAO010000184.1:0-7152 GCA_964503015.1 uncultured Nocardioides sp.
GTCGACCTGCCGGACGACCTGCTGCAGGACGAGTCGGCGTTCACCACCTCGTTCTGGGTCCGCCCGGACACCAAAGCCAACTGGATCAACCTGTTGCACATCGGTGACGGCCTCGGCGACTCCGGCAGCTTCTTCCAGATCCAGATGCAGACCGACGCCGCCGCCGGTGGCACCGGACTGGCCGCGACCTTCAAGAAGAAGGGGAGCAACCTCCAGGAGCGCGTCTACGCCGTCCCGACCAGGGACGTCACGGCCAACCAGTGGAACCACGTCGCCTTCACCCGCGACGGGGCCGTGGGCAGGCTCTACCTCAACGGCCAGAAGATCGCCGAGCGCACCGACCTGACGATCACCATGGCCGACGTCGGTCCGACGACCAACAACTGGCTGGGTCGCAACGGCTACCCGGACCCGGCCTTCGACGGACTGATGGACGACGTGCGCCTCTACACCTCGGCGCTGTCGGACGCCGACGTCGCCGGCCTGTACGCCGACGGCAGCGCGCTCGAGACCACGGTCGAGGTGGCGGTCTCGCCGGAGTCGCCGTCGCCGTTCGACACCCCCATCACGGTGTCGGCCACGATCGAGGACTCGTCCGGGGCGGACCCCGCCGGCGTCGCCGAGCTCTGGATCGACGGTGCCCGCGAGGGCGCCCCGGTGGAGGCCACGGGCGGTTCGGTGACCTTCCCCGAGGTCACGCTGCTCCCGCGCACGCACGAGATCGAGGTGCGCTTCGTGGCCGAGAGCGGCTGGCGGGACTCCTCGCAGACCGTCGCGCACACGGTCGCCCGGCCACCGGTCGGGGAGGGCGTGCCCGTCCACTACAGGTTCGACGAGGGCACCGGCACGACGTCGGTGAACTCCGGCTCGGACCCGGCCATCGGCAACGCCGTGCTCCAGGGCAACGCCGGCTGGGTGGGCTCCGCGAAGTACGGTGCCGGGGTCACCCTGCCCGGCGCGGGCCACGTCCAGCTGCCCAACGACCTCACCTTCGGCATGCAGGAGGAGTTCACGGTCTCCACCTGGGTGCGGCCCACGGCGCTGCCGAACTGGACCACCCACGTCCAGATCGGCAAGGACACCACGGAGTTCCTGCTGCTCCAGTCCGAGACCGAGAACGGCAACCGCGGCTTCGCCGCCACGCTGCGCAAGAACAACGGCGAGCAGTACCGCATCCAGCTGCCCGGCACCACCGACCTGCCACTCAACCAGTGGACCCACGTCGTGGTCACCCTCGGTCCGTCGCCCACCGGCGGCGGCACCACGGGCAAGATCTACTTCAACGGCGTCCTCATGAACGGCGGCACCCGGGACAACATCCCGGTCAGCATCGGTGACATCGGTGAGGGCGGCACCACCGCCAACTTCATCGGCAACGGCAGCTGGAACGACCCTCGCCCCACCGAGCAGGTCGACGACTTCCGGGTCTACGGCTACGAGCTGACCGCGGCGGACGTCCTCGAGCTCTTCGAGGGCGACGCCAACGCGGCTCCGGTCGGGGCGGCCGACGCCTACGGCACGATGGAGGGCGAGCCGCTCGTCGTGGCCGCGCCCGGCGTGCTGGCCAACGACACCGACGCCGACGGGGACACCCTGACCGCGACCGGCGTCACCCAGCCCGAGGGCGGCGAGGTCTCGCTCGCGGCGAACGGCTCCTTCACCTACACCCCCGACGCAGGGTTCGTGGGCACCGACACCTTCACCTACCGGGCCACCGACGGCACGGCCTCGTCGGCGGCCACGACGGTGACGATCACGGTGGAGGAGGAGCTGCCGACCAACGCGGCCCCGGTCGCGGCGGCGGACGTGTACGACGCCGTGGGCGGCGAGCCGCTGGTCCTGCCGGCTCCCGGCGTCCTGGCCAACGACACGGACGCCGACGGCAACGTCCTCACCGCCACCGACGTCACCCAGCCGGCCAACGGCGAGGTGGAGGTCGCCGCCGACGGCTCATTCACCTACACCGCGCCGGCCGGGTTCTCCGGGAAGGACGTGTTCACCTACCGGGCCGATGACGGTGAGGACGTGTCCACACCCGCGCGGGTGACGATCACGGTGAAGTCGCCCGCGGTCACCGCCGTGGCGGGGGTGGCGCTGCCGATCACCTACGGCACGACGGGCACGGTGTCGGTCGCGGTCTCGCCCGCGACGGCGACCGGGTCGGTCGAGCTGAGGAAGGGAACCGAGGTCCTGGCCACGGCGACGGTCGCAGACGGGCGCGGCACGCTCGTGCTGGCCGCGAAGTCCCTGCTGCCCGGCGTCCACGACCTGACCCTGCGCTACGGCGGCGACGCCGACCACAGGGCGTCGACCTCGCTGGTGCGGGTCCAAGTGGACAAGGTGGTCCCCACGGTGGAGGTCACCGCCGCCAAGGCGAAGAAGGGCAAGGGCGTCATCACCGTGTCCCTCACCACCGACCACGGCGTCCCGGTGACGGGGCAGGTGCGGATCGCGATCGACCGCGGGGCGACCCTGACCGCGAGCGTGACGGGTGGACGGGCGGTGTTCGAGCTGGCGAAGGTGCCCGCGGGCAAGCAGGCCACCCTCACCGCGACGTACCTCGGGAGCGACCTGGTGCAGGGGGCCTCCGTGCGGACCACCGTCCGGTTCCGCTAGCCCGGCACAGCACGAGGCCGGCAGCTCCTCGCGGAGCTGCCGGCCTCGTCGTGGTCCGTCTGGTCGGCTCAGTCGTCGGCCAGGGCGGCGACCACCCCGGCGCGGCTGTCGTCCTCGCTGGCGAGCACGCCACCGTTGGCGACGATGTCGGCGGTGATCTCGGTGAAGACCATCCGGACGTCCTGGCGGCGGGCGCCGAGGATCTCCACGGCGCTGTCGGCCACGGCCTTGGCGAAGTCGCGCCGCTGCTCCAGGGTGCGTCCGCGCAGCAGCTCGACGGTGATGTTGGGCATGGGGTGGGTTCCCTTCGTCGGGTGGGCCGCTGATCGCGTTCACACGCACGACCTCGATTCGGTGATGCGAACCACCGTACGCTCAGTTCACATCCTTGACAACGGTTCGACAGGCTGGTTGTGTGAGCGGCGACACCCCCGTCGCCCGCGATCCCGTCGGAGCTTTTATGGACTGCACCCGCACGAGCCTGCGCAGGGTGGCGTCCGCAGTTCTCGCCGGGGCGGTGGTGCTGCTCGGGGCGGGGCCCGCATCGGCCCACGTCACCCTGACCCCGTCCACCACGACGGCGGGCGAGACGGCCGCGCTGCGGATGCTGGTGCCCCACGGCTGCGAGGGGTCGGCCACGACCGAGGTCGCGGTCCGGATGCCCGCCGAGGTCACCGAGGTCGTGGCCGCGAGCAGCGCGACGTGGGGTGCCCAGCACGTCGACGGCACGGTCACGTTCCGACCGGACGACCCGCTGGCCGACGGGGTCGCGGACACCGTCGAGTTCTCCGTGCGCCTGCCGGACGACCCCGGCGCGACGCTCGTGTTCCCCGTCGTCCAGAGGTGCGAGGAGGGCGAGGCCGCGTGGACGGAGGTGGCCGCCGACGAGGCGAGCCGCGAGGCGCTGGAGATGCCGGCGCCGGTCATCGTGGTGACCGCCCGCGCCGGCTCCGAGCACCTGATGACCCTCGGGGCCGCGGGGGTGCTGACCGCGGGCTGCCTCGTCACCGGTGGCGTCCTGCTCCTGCGTCGTCGGCGCGCATGAGCCACGACGTCCTCCGTCGGGCGCTCGGCTGGCTCGTCCTCCTGCCGCTTGCCGGCGCCGTGCTGCTCGCGGCCGCGGCCCCCGCATCGGCCCACGCGACGCTCATCGGCACCGACCCGGCCGAGGGGGCGGTCCTCGACGTCGCCCCCGAGCGCGTCACCTTCACCTTCAACGAGTCGGTGATCGGGGTGCCTGCGGGCATCCGCGTCTTCGACGCGACGGGGGAGGAGGTCGCCTCGTCCGCGACCGTGCGGGAGGCCCGGCTGCTGGTGGACCTCGAGGAGGAGGTGGGGGAGGGCACGCTCGTGGTGGTGTGGCGGCTCGTCTCGGCCGACGGCCATCCCATCGGCGGGTCCCTGACGTTCTCCGTCGGGGCGAGGAGCGACGTCGTGGACGTGCCGACGAGCAGCACGGACGCCGGCACCGAGGCGCCACTGCCGCTCAGCCTGGCCCGCTGGCTGGGCTACGTCGGGCTGCTCGGGGCGACGGGGGTGGCGGGATTCGCCATGCTGTTCCTGCCTCGCAGCCGCGACGCGGATGCGTCGCGCCGTCGCCTGCGGACCGTCGCGCGCCTCGCGACGGCTGCGGCCGCCATCGGCTGGATCGCCGCGGTCCCGCTGGTCGCGCTCTACCAGCTCGGCCTGCCGGCCTCCGGTCTCGGCGACGGCTCGACCTGGTCCGCTCTGGCGCCGGCGGAGTACGTCATACCTGCCGCGGTGGTCGCCGGACTGGTCCTCGCAGGGGTGGTCCTCCCCGGGTCGGCTCCGGGCCGCGGACGCGTCGCCCTCGTGCTCGTCGGCTGTGGGGTCGCGCTGGCGGCGCCCGCCTTCACCGGGCACACGCGCGCCACCTCGCCCGAGGCGCTCGTCGTCGCCGTCGACGTGATCCACCTGCTGGCGGGAGCGGTGTGGTGCGGCGGGCTGGTCGCCCTCAGCCTCGTCCTCCGGAGTCTCGCGGCGCGCGACGACTCCGGTGCAGCCACGCTGTCCCGCTTCTCGGTCGCGGCCTCGGGCGTGCTGGCGGTGCTCGTCGTCACCGGGGCCTTCGGGGCGTGGCGGGTCGCCGGCTCGTGGGACGCCCTGCTCGACACGGGCTACGGCGCGCTGCTGCTGGTCAAGGTCCTCGTCGTGCTGGTCGCCGTGGCGATCGCCGCGTGGAACCGGTTCGCGCTGCTGCCGCGTCTGCGTGCCGCGTCGCGACAGCGGGACCGCACCGACACAGCCGGTGTCCTCGTGCGGGCGACGCTCGCGGAGGCAGGAGTCCTCGTGGTCGTGCTGCTGGTGACCGGTTTCCTCGTCGACCGTAGCCCGGAGCCCGCGACCGCGGTCGCCGCGCCCGCGTCCGAGCCCGCGGAGGCCGAGGAGCGGGTCGAGCTCGACGGGATCTCGGCGATGGTCACCCTGGATCCGCCGACGGTGGGGCCGACGACCGTGACGATCGAGATGACCGACGACGCGGGCGTCCCCGCGGAGGGCCACGAAGCGCCGCGCATCAGCCTGTCAGCGGCGGGGCTCGACCTCGGGGCGGTGGTGTTGACCAACCTCGGGCCGGGCATCTACTCGGGGGACGTCGTCATCCCGGTCGCCGGCACGTGGGAGGCGCGGGTCTCCCTGCGCACGACCGAGTTCGACAACCCCGTGCGCACGATCCGCTTCGACGTGCGGTGAGCCGGGCGAGCGCTCAGAAGGCGTAGCGCACCCGGCACTCGGGCAGCTTCTCGGCCACCAGGTCGGTGAGCTGCTGCACCCAGCGTCCCTTCCAGCCGGTGCGGTAGCGGACGTTGAGCTGGCCGTTCTGGCTGCGCTTGGGTTGCTGCAGGTCGGGTCGCCAGAGGAGCTCCTCGCCGCGCGGGTGCCAGCCCAGGTTGACCTCGTGGAGGTCCTGGTTGTGGGTGAGGAAGATGACCTCCGCAGCGAGCTGGGCGCGGGTGCGGGCGCTCGTGCCGTCGGCGACCTGGTCGAGCAGCTCGGCCAGCTCCGCGAGCCAGCCCTCGTGCACGATCACCGGGCTGAGGTTCACGTGCACCTCGTAGCCGGCCTCGACGAAGGCGTCCATCGCGGCGATCCGGTCGGCGACCTTCGAGGTGCGGACGTCGACGAGCCGCGAGGGCCGCTCGGGCATCAGGCTGAACCGCACGCGGGTGCCGCCGCGCGGGTCCCACGTGAGCAGGTCGCGGTTGACCAGCTTGGTGGCGAAGCTGGCCTTGGCGTGGGGCAGCCGGGCGAAGAGGTCCACCAGGTCGCGCACGTTGTCGGAGACCAGCGCGTCGGCCGAGCAGTCGCTGTTCTCGCCGATGTCGTAGACCCAGTCGACGGGGTCGCACTGGTTGGGCTCGGGCTTGACGCCCTGCCTGCCGGCGTGGCGCTCGAGGTAGCCCAGCACGGCCTCGATGTTGGCGAAGACGGTGATCGGGTTGGCGTAGCCCTTGCGGCGCGGGACGTAGCAGTAGGAGCAGGCCATCGCGCAGCCGTTGGCCGTGGAGGGGGCGATCCAGTCGCTCGACCGCTCGTTGCGGCGCGCGGTCAGCGACTTCTTCTCGCCCAGCACGAGCACCTCGCGCTTGTTGCGCACCCAGTCCTCGACAGCGCCGGCGTTGCCGTGGAGTCCCGGGATCGCTTGGTGCGAGAGCACCTCGATGCGCTCGGCGTCGGGGAAGCGCTCGAGCACCTGGCGGGCGCGGGGGAACCGCTCGATGTCGCGCTCGTGGTAGATCCGGCGCACGTCGAGGAGGCGCTCGGTGAGCTCGGCCGGCACGCGTGGCGCGTTCAGGAGCGCAGCACCTTCTCCATCGGCCGACCCTGGGCGAGCTCGTCGACCAGCTTGTCGAGATAGCGGATGCGGCGCATCAGCGGGTCCTCGACCTCCTGTACCTTCACCCCGCACACCGACCCGGTGATCCGGTCGACGTGCGGGTTGAGGCTCGCCGCGGCGAAGAACTGCTCGAATGTCGTCCCCTGCTCGAGGTGGGACCGCAGCGTCGCCTCGTCGAAGCCGGTCAGCCACGTGATCACCTCGTCGAGCTCGGCCTGCGTCCGGCCCTTGCGCTCCACCTTGGCGACGTAGTGGGGGTAGACCGAGGCCACGCTCGTCGTGAAGATCCGGTGCATGGGCCGAGGATAGGCAGCCCGTACGACAGCGGGCTCGACGGCGGACTCAGTCGTCGAAGACGTCGTTCCCGGCCACCTCGGCCACCCCGGCCACCTCGTCCTCGCTGAGGCCGAGAGCCGGGGCGAGCACCGCCGCCTGTTCCGAGGGCGCCTTCGAGGCGGCGGTCTTCTTGGCGGCGGTCTTCTTGGCGGGGGCCTTCTTGGCAGTGGTCTTCTGGGTGGGTGCCTTCTTCGCTGCTGTCCTCTTCGCAGGAGCGGGCGCGGGCAGGTCGTCGACCTCGTCGAAGGACTCCAACGCGGGCGGGAGCGACGGCGTGGGCGCCGACTTGAGGGGGACCTCGCTGGCCGGCACCTTCTTCGCCGGGGCCTTCTTCGCCGGGGCCT
>CAZDAO010000185.1:0-1745 GCA_964503015.1 uncultured Nocardioides sp.
CACAGCTTCCACCTGTTCCGTGTCGCGGGCGGGGGCGCGAGAGCATGGGCTACTCGCGGGTAACAAAATCATGCCTCGCTACGGGGCGCGACGCAACACGAACGCCCCAACTGCCGAGATGTCCCTGGCCACACCGGGTGCGAGGACGCGCCGAGAAGTTCGTCGGTTTTGTCTATCACCCTATGTATGTCTAGTCTGTCACGCGACAAACCTTGGTCACATGACCATGACCTGACCTCACCTCCGGACAGGAGCCTGCGCATGCGCAAGCTCATCGTGCTCGGTGTGGTGGGCCTCATCGCCCAGCTCATCGACGGATCCCTGGGCATGGCCTATGGCGTGACCTCCTCGACCCTGCTGCTGGCCGCCGGTGTCGCACCCGCGGCCGCGTCCGCCGCCGTGCACTTCTCCGAGATCGGCACCTCGCTGGTCTCCGGCGCCTCCCACCACAAGCTCGGCAACGTCGACTGGCGCACCGTCTCGATCCTGGCCGTGCCCGGCTTCGTCGGGGCCTTCCTCGGCGCCACGCTCCTCTCGAGCCTCGACGCAGCGGTCGCCAAGCCCGTGGTCGCCGTGATCCTGCTGGGCCTCGGCTTCTACGTCGTCTACCGCTTCCTGCGCCTCGGGGGCGCGCGCCCGACCTTCAAGGGCCACCCGTCGGCGATGTTCCTCGCCCCGATGGGTCTGGTCGCCGGCACGCTCGACGCCGTCGGCGGTGGCGGCTGGGGCCCCGTCGGCACGACCTCGCTGCTCTCCAGCGGCCGCCTCGAGCCGCGCAAGGTGGTCGGCTCGATCGACACCTCCGAGTTCGTGGTGGCCGTCGGTGGCTCGCTCGGCTTCCTGATCGGGCTCGGTGCCCAGGGCATCAACTGGGGGTACGCCGGTGCGCTGCTCGCGGGTGGTGTCGTCGCCGCGCCGATCGCGGCCTGGCTGGTCAAGCACCTCGCGGCCCGGGTGCTCGGCACCGCAGCCGGCGGCCTGATCATCCTGACCAACTCCAAGACCCTGCTCGAGGCGGTGGGCGTCCCCGGCGTCGGCGTCGCGGGCGTGGCCGCCGTCGTCTTCGTCCTCTGGATCTCCGCGATCGTGTGGGCGGTCAAGCAGGAGCGCCTCGCCAGGGCGGCAGTCCTCGCCGAGCCCGAGCTCGAGGCGACCCCCGCCTGACGACCCGCGCCGACACCAGGTCGTACGCCGTCACCCCTGCATCGGCCCAGGGGTGGCGGCGTACGGGTTGGCGGACCAAGACGACTGACTCAGCCGACTCGTCTGACAAACTGGTCTGGTGCGCGTCTCCGCCAAAGCCGACTACGCCCTCCGGGCCCTGATCGAGATCGCGGTGCGCGCGGACGGGACGGCCGTCAGTGCCGAACAGCTCGGCAAGGCGCAGGGGATCCCGCACGGCTTCCTCCAGGCGATCCTCGCCGACCTGCGCCGTGCCGACATCGTGGTGTCGCAGCGCGGCCAGTCCGGAGGGTGGCGCTTCGCCCGGCAGCCGTCCGCGGTGACGGTCGCCGACGTGATCCGCGCCGTCGACGGGCCCCTCGTGTCGGTCTACGGCCTGCGCCCGGAGGCGGTGGAGTACGACGACTCGGCGCAGGTGCTCCAGCACGTCTGGATCGCCGCCCGCAGCTCGCTGCGCGCGGTCTTCGAGCAGGTCAGCATCCAGGACCTCGCCGACGGCGAGCTCCCCGCGGCGGTCGCCGCCCTCACGGCGGACGACGACGCCTGGCAGCCGCACTGACCGC
>CAZDAO010000185.1:1845-7119 GCA_964503015.1 uncultured Nocardioides sp.
GGCGGACGACGACGCCTGGCAGCCGCACTGACCGCACACTCGGCGGTCGAGGTGCGAGCGGAGCGAGCCTCGAGACCCTAGGCGGCGAGCTTGCGGTTCACCTGGCGGCGGCGCCTGGAGATCTTGGCCAGCCGCTTCTCCAGTCGCGCCTCCTCCTCGATCAGCGCGATGCGTGCGACCTGCGCGGCGAGCTGCTCGGCGGTGAGGTGCGAGGGGAGCACGTGGGTGCGGCCGTCCTTGACCAGCTGAAGCCAGGCGCGCGGCGGGTCCACGTCGAAGCCGCTCGTCACCACCAGCACGACCTTGAAGTCGGCGAGCCCGTCGAGGGCCAGCGCCGCCTGCTCGGGGTCGGCGTCGAAGAAGGCGGGCACGCTGACGAAGCAGTCGGCCTTGGCCTTCCGGGCCCGGCGGCACACGGTGGCCCACGAGCCCTCGACCTGCTTGCGCTTGAGCCCGTGCTGCCTGTGGGTCCACAGGATCTCGAGCCCTGCGAGGGTGAAGGCCTCGGCGGGAGCGTCGGGCACCGAGATGCGGCCGAGCGCGAGCGCGTCGGTCATCGCGGGGACGTCCACCGGCTCCGGGCCGATGTGGAGCAGGAGCAGTCGCTTGGCCATGGCGACAGGTTGACCCCGGAGGGTGGCGCCGACGTGAACGGCGAGCAACCCCCGCGTGGGTATGTAGGGACGTTCTGGTCGGTACGGGACGGCTTTCACCCCCAGTTCGTCCCTAGGTTTCGGAAGGAAGTGTGCCGTCGGAGGTGTGACGTCGAGGGTGGTTGAGTGCGTCTCACCGGGTGACGCCGAAGCACCACACCACCCATCCCGAGGAGGGACATGCCCCGCACGAGCGAGGAGTTCGAGGAGTTCGCCGTCGCGCGGACTCCCCAGCTCTACCGCGCCGCGTGGCTGATGTGCGGCGACGCCCACCGGGCGGAGGACCTGGTCCAGGACACCCTGGCCAAGGTCTACGTCCGGTGGCACCGCCGCCTGGGCGCACCGATCGAGCACCCGGTCGCCTACGCCCACACGACGCTGGCCCGCACGTACCTCAGCGCCCAGCGTCGACGCAGCACGCACGAGACACCGATCGAGCACCTGCCCGAGCAGGCCGGACCCGGTGGGGACGCCACCACCGGGCTCGCGCTCCGGGCCGCGCTCGACGAGCTGGCGCCGCTGGACCGGGCGGTCCTGGTCCTGCGCTACCTCGAGGACGTGTCGGTGGCCGACACCGCGGACGCGCTCGGGGTCAGCCCGGGTGCGGTGCGCAACCGCACCCTCCGCGCCCTCGACCGCCTCCGTGCCGTGCTGGGCCCGTCCCTCCGCGACCTGCTGGAGACCTGAGGAGGATTCCATGACTGCACACGACACCGGCGTCACCGAGCTGCTCCGCCGAGCCAGTGACGGCCTCACCCCCGACGTCGACCGCCTCGTCAGCGGCGGCATCACCCGCGGCCGCACGCGCCGGCGCCGCGCCCGGATCGGTACGACGGTCGCCACGCTCGCCGTGATCGGCGTCGTCGGCGGGCTGGCGGCCGTCGTACCCCGCCTCGGTGGAGCCGACAGTGCGCGTGACCCGGGCATCGCCACCGACGCGACGAGCGTGACCCCAGTGCCAGACTCGACGGCATCCCCGGACGCCTTCACCGTGCCGGCGGCGGAGTTCCCGGCGACGGTCCAGGAGATCCTCGGGCTCACCGACGTGTCGCCCGCGCTGCAGGAGCCACCGTACGTAGTCGAGGACACAACAGATATCAAGAACGCCCGCTTCCGCGTCGACGGGATGATGGTCCACGTGCTGGTGTTCGGTGGTCAGCCCGGTAGGGACGTCCCTGACGGTGTGATCGGGCCGGACGAGGAGTGGACGAAGGACGGAGTGACGGCGCGAAGCGATTCCGCACGGCGCAACGGCTACGTCATATCCGTGGTGGCCTACAACGCTGCTGACAGCGCGAGCTCGCCGGCCCTGGCCAACGAGCCGGTCCTGTCCGCGAGCCAGCTCCGGGACGTCGTGACCAGCGATGCGTGGTTCGAGTGACGGATCAGGTCGGCTCGACCTCGACGGCTGTCAGCCACGTGACCAGCGGGCGCAGCGCCTTCCAGTCCGCCCGGACCCGGTCGACGAGTCCGGCCCCGATGGCGTCGGCCTCGAAGCCGTAGGACCGGCCCACGAAGAGCTGCTTGTGGCGGAGCAGGTGGATGCGCGGGTGGTCGGCGTCGTAGCCGCGGGGTGAGGTCTTCAGCTGGTCGCCGCCGATGTCGAAGCCGTCCTTCTCCAGCCGGCGCAGCAGCCGTTCGAGGGCCTTGCCGGTCTTCTCCTCGGCCATCGCCTCGCGGATCGCGGCGAGCCGCCGGCCGTCGGCCTCGTAGAAGCCGGCGCCGACCCGGGTGCCGCGCGGGGAGATCTCGAAGTACCACCCCGTCCGCGGGCCGGCGGCGACGAACGCACCCTGGTGGGTCTTGTACGGCGTCTTGTCCTTGGCGAACCGGACGTCGCGATAGGGGCGGAACACCTTCGCCGTGCCGAACTCCGGCTCGAGCTCGGCCATCAGCGCCTTCATCGGCGCCTCGACGGACTCCTTGTAGACGTGCTTGTGGCTCTCCCAGAACGACTTGGTGTTGTCGACCTCGAGGTCGTCGTAGAAGTCGAGCGCAGTGACGGGGAATCCGGTGAAGCTCACGTCAGCCGACGTTAGCCCACACGCGCTCGTCGCCCTGCTCGCCCATCGCGGAGATCGACAGCACGCCGCCGCCGCACACCGGCTCGGCGATGAAGGCGTTGCCGACGGAGGTCGTCTCGTAGGCGACCTCGAGGGTGTGCTCGGGCGTCCAGCGCATCAGCCGGGCGGGCTCCTCCGGGGTCTGCGGGTCGCGCACGAAGAACACCGAGCCCCCGCACGGCGCGAGGGAGCCGGTCGTGCCGGGACCCAGGTCGACGAAGCCGTCGCCGACCGAGGCATGGAACGTCGCCTCCTCCTGGCGCCGCGGCTTCGGCACCTCGGACCACACGACGCCGTCGGCCGTCGCGGCCACGTCCCAGCCGAGGCACTCGGTCGGCCCCGCGACCGGCTGCGGCACCCCGCTGCCGTCGAGCAGGTTGAGGGTGCGGCACGCGACCGGACGGGCGTCGTCGAAGGTCATCATCCCGACGCCGTGCTCGCTGGCCGTGAGACCGGACCAGCCGGTCCGGTCCGGCGCGCACCAGCCGTCCTCGCCGTTGCTGTCGGCGAGGGCGCTGGTGGCCAGGCAGTACGCCCGGTCGTCGCCGTACGTCGGGTAGTACAGGTCGCCGTCGACCAGCGCCCACGACCCGCCGCTGGCAGGCGGGGGACCGGCCAGTGGCGACTGCTTCGCGGAGGCGAGGTCGACGACCTGCACCTCGCTGGGGGCCGTCTCGGCCTTGTCCTGCCGGACGACGACCGCCCAGTCGGTGCTCATCAGCACCTCCGAGATCGTGCGCCCGGACCCGGCGCCGATCCTCAGAGCGTCGTCGCCGCCGGTGAGATCGACGGCGCTGCCGTCCTCGTTGCCGAGCGCCTCCCACTCCGGTCCGCGGACGTAGCGGGCCGCGGTCGGGACGCCGGCGTCGCGCCAGTCGAGGAGCCGCTCGACGGGCTCGGCCACCTCGGGGTCGTCCCGTGTTCCGCCGGTGCTGGACGGCTGGTCGGTCGACGGCTCACCGCCGCTGGACGATGACGTGGGCGGCGCCTCGGTCCCCGGGTCCTCGGTGCCGGCACAGCCGGTGAGAGCGAGCAGCAGCGCCACCGCGGTCGCCGTACGCGCGCGCACGTCAGACGCCGACGTTGTGCTGGAAGTGGGCGAGGTTGGCGCGGTAGGAGCGGTAGGCGTTGCGCCACTGCACCCGGCCGATGGCCGGCTCGCTCGGGTCGAACCGCGACTGGTCCCACGGCTCGAAGTAGCCGATCTGCGGGTTGCCGCCGCGGTTCTGGTCGAAGCCGCGGCCGACCTGGAAGTGCCCGCTCGCGTCGTCGTCGAGGTAGGGGTAGTACTGCTTGAGCAGGACCGGGTGGAGCACGACCGGTGCGCGGTAGTCGTGCACGTGCCGCATCATCAGGCGGTACCACTGCTTGAACGTGAAGTCGCTGATGTCGAGGACGACGTAGGGCCCGGCCTTGTCCCGCGCGTCGTAGTCGGTCTGGTTGTTGATCACGCGCACCATGTCGGTGATCGCGGTGCCGTCGGTCGTGGTGCCGAGCCGGCGGGCCCAGTAGGACTGGTTCTTCCGCTGCCGGCTGGAGCCCCACCCGATGGCCTGCATGGTGGCCGGCCCGCACCAGTAGGTCTGGTTCTGTGCCCGCGCGACGTTGCTGGTGAGGATCTTCGACCGCTTCGGGTACGACTCGCCGAACCCGCCGCGCGACTCGGTGCCGGGCGTCGCCATCTCGGGATGCCGGGCGGCGAAGTCGTCGGGCAGCGCGACGCCCTGGATCTCGTGGCGCAGCATCCAGACCTTGCCGACCGACTCCGCGGCCAGGGTCAGCTCGGCACGCTCCGCCTCCGCGCGGCCGGCCTCGCTGCGCCTCGTCGAGCGGGCGATGATCCCGTCCGCGTCGAGGTCACCGGTGGTCTCGCGGCCGAACGACGGCCGGTCGAGCAGGCGGGCCGCGAGCGCCTCGCGGGACTGGTTGGTCCAGCCGAAGCCGAGGCAGTAGCGCTGACCGTCGAAGGTGGCGCAGCGCACCGACGCCCGCGCCAGCGCCGTACGCCCCTGGGTGCGGTCGAGCACGGCCCCCTCGGCGACGACGCGGTCGATCTCGGCCCGCATCGCGCGGGTCACCCGCCCGCGGCCGGCACCGGGACCCGCGGTGGCGGTGGTCTCGGCCGTGGGGGCGATCGAGGCCTCGTCATCACCACCGTCGGGGAGGAACGGGACCGCGCCGAGGGTCAGCGCCAGCGCTGCCGCAGCGATGGCGACGGGGTGGCGCCAGAGCGGGCGAGGTCGGTCGCCGTCGGCGATCTGGTGAGCCAGGTAGCGGGGCAGGCGCATGGGGAAGGAACCTTCGATCCGAGAGAAACGGACGCCTCACTGTCCTCTCTGGCCCCATCCGGCGCAAGTCCCCCACAGGACCCACGTGACCGGGCACTTCCTCCCCGTCCGGGGCGGTGACCGGGCACTTCGTCCCCGTCCGGGGCGGTGACCGGGCTCAGATGGGCGTGCGGTGGAAGTTCTGGAACGAGCGGCTCGGCGTGGGACCCCGCTGACCCTGGTAGCGCGAGCCGTACTTCTCGGAGCCGTACGGGTGCTCGCTCGGCGACG
>CAZDAO010000186.1:0-1549 GCA_964503015.1 uncultured Nocardioides sp.
GGTCGCGGCCCCGCTGTTCTTGTCACCCACCCGGCGGCCCAGGTCGGCCTTGAGCCGCAGGGTCGGAACATCGAGCATCAGGCGGTCCTCGCCCTTGTTGCCCTTCACCTTCGAGAACCTCCCGCCGAGGCCGTTGGTCCGGTAGATGTCGTTCCCACCGCCGAGCTGCACGTTGCGGTTGAACGTCGCCGGGGCGTCGACCGTGAGGTCCTCGACCGCGTCGGTGCCGCGGAACTCGAGGAGTCCGAGCGCGGCCTCCGTGGCGAACGAGAACTCGTCGAAGTGACCGGTCCACGTCAGCGAGGTGTCGGCCCCGGTGACGGACCCGCTGGCCTCCACGCGCATGCCATAGGCGGACCGAAGGAACAGTCCGCCGCCCTCGCCCACGGTGACCGCGCCCGGGGCGGTCTGGACGCCGTTCCAGTGCACGTAGCCGGTCTCGGCGAGGTCGATGATGTCGGCGTTCGGCGTGCCTGCCATGCCGGACGTGACCCGGCCGAACTTGGCAAGGCGGATGACGTCGGCCTCGGTGTCGGTGCCGTCCAACGTCCCGGCGACGACCTGGTGCGAGCCGCCGGTCTCGTCGGTGAACGTGTCGGCCCCCGCGCCGAGGACGGCGACGACGCCGCCCTCGCCCGTGGCGCACACGAGATCAGCACCGCCGAGCGCGTCGACCCGCGTAGCGCCGTTCGTGACGATGACGTCAGCGCCTTCCGTACCGACGATCTGAGCCCCGGGCGTGCCGACAACGGTCGCCAGCTGCCCCTGACACGTCTCGCCCACTGCGGTGGCCGTGCCCACCGGCACGAGCAGGGCCGCACCCATGAGCGCGGCGGCTGTGAGTGTGAGTCGCATGATTCCCCTTGAGGTCGCGGATGATGCCTAACCCGTGTGACTCGACCGCGACCCGGAATGTTGCGACCTGTCCCCACATGCGTCGACCGGACCCAGTCCGAGGGTGCGCTGGGCCGCTACGACCGATGCGTCGGCTACTGACCGGGCAGGCGGCGGCGTGGCCCGCCACGTAGCGCAACGGGGTCTGGTGCCCGCTTCGATGTCAATCCCACCTAGCCCATGCCGCCGCATGCCGGGACATCCAGGTCTGACAAAACGAGCACATCGGTCGCTCGGGTCGAGCCGCGCTCGTGCCACCGCCACCTGGTCGGCGTAGTCGGGATCGACCGTCTGGCGTAGCTCGCGTTCCAGCAGAGCAGACTCAGCCGTCGCTGAACGCCGCGCGCACCCGGTCCACCACGAGCTCCGGTGCCTCGAGCTGGGGAAGGTGCCCGATGCCGGGCAGCACCTCGAACACTGCCTGCGGGACCAGTCGGTGCAGGTCCCGCCCGCGCTCGAGCGGGATCCACGGGTCGAGCTCTCCCCAGAGGATCCGGACGGGGCATCGGATGTCGCCGTACAGGGGCTCCACCTCCCGGGTGAAGCGCTCGTCGGCCTGGGCGAACTGCGCGTAGAAGCTCTCGCGACCCTCCGGCGTCAGCCAGGGTGCCACCAGGGCCTCGACGTCCTCCTCGTCGAGCTCGCCGACGATGGC
>CAZDAO010000186.1:1649-7106 GCA_964503015.1 uncultured Nocardioides sp.
GAACACCTCGCCCTGGACATCGAGCGAGGTGCGCATCCGAGCACCCTTCTCCGACCTCCCGTACCCCGGCATGTCGTACCAGTGGACCCGATACCAGCGGGCGAGAGCGGGGATGACCCGGTGCCAGGAGAAGGACGACCACGGCCACCCGTGCGCCAGCACGAGTGGGGGCCCGTCTCCGGCACTGCCGGCAGCGACATCCCCCGCGGGGGTCGCCACGGTCCGCTCGAGCGTCCACGCCATTCCCCGACCCTATGTCGTCGAGGTCGTGCGTCGATCCGCTGAACAGCGGTGCACGCCCGGCGCCGCCAGGTGCGGCGACGCCGGGCGACACGGCTAGCTGGCGCTCTGGAGCGCCTTGACCTCGTCGCGGGCCGCGACCACAGCGGCCTGCTGGCGTACGACGACCTCGCGGAAGCCCGCGCTCAGGTCCAGCTTCAGGGCGTCGTCGTACTCCGAGACCGCGTGCTCCTCACCGGTCACGGCCGCCTTGAGCACGGCCTCGGCGTCATCGCCGGTGAGGGCGTCCTTCAGCGCGATCCAGCCGCGGTGCACCGCCGCCGCGACCGTGCCGGACTCGTCGACGTCGTCACCGTAGTCGTGACCCATGTCGACGATCTCGCGCCAGAAGCCGGCGCGCTGCTCGGAGAAGCGCTGCAGCGCCGTGGCCCACTCGGGGTGCTCGCTGTCGCGGAGCTTGTCGGCCGCGTCGGCGAAGCCCCGCTCGCCGTCCTTCAGCGTCTCGACCAGCTCCTTGGCCGCCTTGGCGTCATCAGACATCTCTGCTCCTTCGTGTGATGGGAAGTCCCCACCGTGGCGGAATCGACGCGTCCACGAACCACCCGTGGGGATGCGAGCGCCGACTGACCTCGCTCAGGCGGTGCGGGTGGCGACGACGTCGGCGAAGGACTCGAGAGCCGTACGGACGGGGCCGGGGTCGAGGACCTCGAGGAGCTTCTTGGCCTGGGTGGCCTGGCCGAGGACGTAGTCGCGAGCCCGGTCCATCGCCGGGTGGCGGCGCAGCAGGTCGAGGGCCTCGGCGTGCTCGGCGTCGTCGGTGAGCGGGCGGCCGAGCAGGTCGAGGAGGCGTGCGTCGGCCGGGTCGGTCGAGGCCTGCGCCATCAGGACCGGCAGCGTGGGCACGCCCTCGCGCAGGTCGGTGCCGGGCGTCTTGCCGGAGGTGTCGGACTCCGAGGCGATGTCGAGGATGTCGTCGGAGAGCTGGAACGCCGAGCCGACGATCTCGCCGTAGGCGCTCAGCGCCTCGACGACCTCGGGGCGCGCGCCGCCGAACATCGCGCCATAGCGGGCCGAGGTGGCGATGAGCGAACCGGTCTTGCCCGCGACGACCTCGAGGTAGTGCTCGAGGGGGTCCTCCCCCTCCTCCGGCGTCACCGTCTCGAGGATCTGGCCCTCGACGAGGCGGGTGAAGGTCTGTGCCTGGATCCGGACCGCCTCCGGGCCGAGGTCGGCGGTCAGCTCGGACGAACGCCCGAACAGGAAGTCGCCGGTCAGGATCGCGACGAGGTTGTCCCACCGGGCGTTGGCGGTGTCGGCACCGCGACGCAGGGCCGCCTCGTCCATCACGTCGTCGTGGTAGAGCGAGGCCACGTGGGTCAGCTCGACCACGCAGGCCGCGGTGTGCACCTCCTCGGCCTCGGGGTGCGTGCCCGTCTCCGCCGCGAGCAGCACCAGCAGCGGCCGGAAGCGCTTGCCCCCCGCCGCCATCAGGTGTGCAGCGGCGCGGGAGACGTAGGGCGTACGTCCCTGGCAGTAGCCCGCGAGCAGCTCCTCGACGCGCGCCAGCCGCTCGACCAGTCGGGCCTCGAGCGCGGGGTCGACGACAGGCAGGGCCAGGGGCGAAGCGTCGGTCACCTGATGAATTCTCCCGCAACCGCCGCCAGGTCGAGCACCGGGCCCGGCAGCACGCCCAGGACCAGCGTCACGGCCGCGCCCACGGCGATCGTCGTGGCCGTGAGGACCGACGGGTACGCCACGCTCGGCCCGTCACCGACGGGCTCGTCGAAGTACATGACCTTGATGACCCGGACGTAGAGGAACGCCGCCACGATGCTCGCCAGCACGGCGGCCACCACCACGGGCCAGGCGCCCGCCGCCAGCGCCACGGAGAAGACCGCGAGCTTGCCCACGAAGCCCGAGGTGAGCGGGATGCCCGCCATCGCCAGCAGGAAGAAGGCGAAGACGGCCGCCACCACGGGCGACTCCTTGCCGAGCCCGGCCCAGCGGTCGATCGCGGTGGTCTCGCCACCGTCGTCGCGCACCAGGCTCACCACGGCGAACGCGCCGATCGTGGCGAAGCCGTAGGTGGTGAGGTAGAAGAGCACCGCCTGCAGCGAGGAGATCTCGCCGGACGCGAGGTCACCGGAGGCCTGCAGGCCCAGGACGCCGGTGAGGATGAAGCCCGTGTGGGCGACCGAGGAGTACGCCAGCAGCCGCTTGATGTCGCTCTGCGTGATCGCCAGCGCGGCGCCGACGAACATCGAGAGCACGGCGATGATCCACATCATCGGCTGCCACGACCAGCGGTCCGCACCGAGGGCGACGTAGAACAGCCGCATGATCGCGCCGAAGGCGGCGACCTTGGTGCCGGCCGCCATGAACGCGGTCACCGGCGTGGGGGCGCCCTGGTAGACGTCGGGCGTCCAGGCCTGGAACGGCACCGCGCCGACCTTGAACAGCAGGCCGACCGAGAGCAGCCCGGTGCCGATGAGCAGCAGGGTCGAGCTGCCGACGTCGTTGCGCACGGCCTCGTTGATCGCCGCGAAGTCCATCGAGCCGGCGAAGCCGTAGACCAGCGCGGCGCCGTAGAGGAAGAAGCCGGAGGAGAACGCGCCCAGCAGGAAGTACTTCAGCGCGGCCTCCTGGCTCAGCAGGCGGCGACGCCGCGCCAGGCCGCTCAGGAGGTAGAGCGGGAGCGAAAGGACCTCGAGGCCCACGAACATGGTCAGCAGGTCGTTGGCGGCCGGGAACAGCATCATGCCGAAGACCGCGAACATCATCAGCGGGTAGACCTCGGTGTGCTCACGCTGCGCCGCGATCGACGCGGTCTCCGCGTCGGTGCCGGGCACCGCGGCGGCCTGGCCGGCGAACGCCGAGACCCCACCATCGAGGTGGCGCTCGGCGAACAGCAGCACGCCCGCGATCGCCAGGGCGAGCACGAGGCCCCAGATGAACAGGCTGGGCCCGTCGACGGCGATCGTGCCGCCGACCGCGAGGACACCGCGCGCGGAGCCGTCGTCGTACGTCGTCACGTCCTGGGCGACGAGGACGACACCGACGAGCGCGGCCACGAGGCCCCCGAGGGAGAGCACGACCTGGGCGGTGTAGCGCACCGTGCGAGGAGCGAACGCCTCCACCACGACGCCGAGGCAGGCGACGCCGAAGACGACCAGCAGCGGCCAGAGCTCGAAGTACTCGATGCTGGGCTTCACGAACTCGGTCACTGGTGACCAGCCTCCTTGGCCTCCTGGCCGATGCCCACGCCCGCGAGGGTGTCGTGGACGACGGGATTGATGACGTCGAGCAGCGGCGACGGGAAGAAGCCGAACAGCACGAGCGCGAGCGCGAGCGGCGCGAGGATGCCCACCTCACGACGGTCGAGGTCGGCCACCGGGACCACGCCCTCCCGGCCCGCCCGGTCGGGGCCGGTCATGGTGCGCTGGTACATCCAGAGCGCGTAGAAGGCCGCCAGGACGATGGCCAGCACCGCGACCGAGCCGACCAGCCAGTGGTGGTCGAACGCCGCGATGATGACCATCATCTCGGAGACGAACGGCGACAGGCCGGGCAGGCCGCAGGCGGCGAGACCGGCGACGAGGAAGAAGCCGGCGAGGACCGGCGCGGTCTTCTCCACGCCGCCCATCTCGCGGATCGACGCCGTGCCGGTGCGGTGGATGAGGAACCCGGCGACCAGGAACATCAGTGCCGTCGCGATGCCGTGGTTGACCATGTAGAGGATCGCGCCGGTGCCGCCGGTCGGGCTGAACACGAAGATGCCCAGCACGATGAAGCCGAAGTGCGAGAGCGACGTGAGGCCGATCAGGCGCAGCACGTCGTCCTGGCCGATGGCGACGAGCGCGCCGTAGATGATCGAGACCAGCGCGAGCACCACCACGACCGGCGTCGCCCACTGCGACGCGTCGGGCAGCAGGCCGAGGCAGAACCGCAGCATGCCGAAGGTGCCGATCTTGTCGAGGATGCAGACCAGCAGCACGGAGGTGCCGGTGGTGGCCTTCTCGGTCGTGTCGGCCAGCCAGGTGTGGACCGGGAACATCGGCGCCTTGATCGCGAAGGCGATGAAGAAGCCGAGGAACAGCCAGCGCTGGGTGGTCTCGTCGATGTCGATCGCGGCCAGGTCGCTGAGCAGGAAGCTCGGCGAGCCGGCGTCGGCGGAGACGACGTAGAGGCCGATCACCGAGGCGAGCATCACCAGTCCGCCGGCGAGCTGGTAGATCAGGAACTTGGTTGCCGCGCGGCCCCGGCCGGGGCGCCCGAAGCCGCCGATGAGGAAGTACGCCGGGATCAGCGTGGCCTCGAAGACGACGTAGAACAGCAGCACGTCGGTCGCGGTGAAGACGGCCAGCGACATGGCCTCGAGGGCGAGGGTCCAGGCGAAGAACGACTTGCCGCCGCCGTTGCCCTCCGCCTCGGACTCGCGCCATCCGGCCAGCAGCACGATCGGCACCAGGACGACGGTGAGCAGGACCATCAGCAGGCCCAGCCCGTCGACGCCGAGGGCGTAGTGGACGCCCAGCGACTCGATCCAGGTGTTCTTCTCCTCGAGCTGCATGCCGGCGCCGACGTCGTACTGCGTCGCGGCGACCACGCCGGCGACCAGCGTCGCCAGGGAGAAGCCGAGGCCCACGGTGCGCGCGAGCGCGCCGGGCACGAAGGCCGTGACGAGCGCGCCGACCAGCGGCAGCAGGATCAGGATCGTCAGAGTCATCCGAGGTTCACCGCCAGGAGAGCGAGGACGACCAGCAGGGCGCCACCGAGGAGGGACAGGGCGTAGGAGCGCACGAAGCCGTTCTGGAGGCGGCGCATCGCGTTGGACAGGCCGCCGACGGCGGCCGAGCCGCCCTCGACCACGCCGTCGACGCCACGGCGGTCGAAGGCCGTCAGCCCGCCGACCAGCCCGGCACCGGGCCGCACCACGACGGCGTCGTTGATCGCGTCGCCGTAGAGGTCGGCGCGGGCGGCCCGCGTCGCGAACGACACGTCCCGCGGCGCCTCGCGTGGGATGTCGCGCTTGCCGACGAGGAACCACGCGGCGGCGACGCCCAGCGCCACGACGGCGGTGATGATCAGCGTGATCACGAGCGCCGGGAGCGGCGGCTCGTGGTGCTCCGCGTGGCCGGTCACCGGCTCGAGCCAGGTGACGATCCAGTCGCCGAGCAGCAGCACGCCGCCCAGGATCGTCAGCGCGGCCAGCACGAC
>CAZDAO010000187.1:0-7084 GCA_964503015.1 uncultured Nocardioides sp.
GGTCGCAGGAGCGCACCACCTCGTCCGCCCAGTCGTCGTCGAGCTCCAGCATCCCGCGAGGCTAGTGCGACGCGCTGTCGCGCGGCACGCCATTTCCGAGCCGCTCGCCGAAGAAGTCGAGCACGGCGTCGACGGCGCGCTGCGAGCGCTGCTCGGTGACCGTGGAGTGGCCCTTGCCCTCGAGCTCGACCCGGATGAACGCGTCCCCGATGAGGGAGGTGAGCGTGTCGAAGCGGGTGCCCGTGAGCGGGTCGGAGGCGTAGCGGAGACCGAGGACGGCGCAGCCCTCCGCCGCGCGACGGCGTACGACCTCGGCGTCGGCGGGGGCGAGGTTGAGGTCCGCGGCGCGGCCGGGCAGCCCGATGAAGGGGGTGCTGGGTTGGCAGACCACGGGTGCCACGGTGGACTCGTCGACCATCATCGCCAGCGCGAAGCCGCCGGTGAAGCACATCCCGAGGGCGCCGACGCCCGGACCGCCGACCTCGGCGTGCAGCGCGCGGGCCAGCGAGCGCAGCCAGCCCGCGACGGGTGTCGTCACGCCGCGCGCGAGCTTGGTGAACTCCCGGCTGATGCAGACGCGCGGCAGGACCCGCGCGACGTCGAGGTTGCTGAACTCCCGCCCCACCGGGCCGAACAGGTGGGGGAGCAGCACGGTGTAGCCGGCGTCGACGAGCTCCTCGCCGAAGCGGATCACGCCCAGGGTGAGGCCCGGCAGCTCGTGGACGACGATCACGCCCGGACCGTTGCCGCGCCGCCAGACAGGGTGCGTCGTCGGCGTGCCGTCGACCTCGGCGGTGTGCTCGGAGCGGGTCCAGGAGTCGAGTGCGTCCACGGCGGAAGGGTCGCAGCCGCGCCTTCAGGAGGGAAGAGCGAGGCCCTGTCCATTTCCTGACCGCCCGGTTAGGTTGCTGGACACCCACTCCCGACAGACAGGTGATCTCGGATGCACCACTCCCGTCTCTTCCGCTCCGTCGTGGTGACCGGCTCGATGGCGCTCGCCGCCACGACGCTCTCGGCCACCGCAGCCGTGCCCGCCACCGCCCTCTCCCCGTCGCCGCAGGTCGCGGCCTGTGCCGACGACCACGCAGCGACGGCCTCGGCCCGGGTCCGCGAGGGGTCCAAGCAGCTCGAGCCCCAGCTCTTCGCGGGCAAGGGCGACCAGTACCTCAGCCTCGCCGACACCAGCACCCTCGCCGCCGGGTCGGTGACCGTCCCGACGTACTTCCACGTCGTCCTCCCGGCCGCCGAGCAGGGCAACGGCTCCGCGGCCGAGGACCGGCTCACCACGCTGGTCAACGCGCAGGTCGACGTGCTCAACGAGGCATACGCCGGCCGCACCGGCACGCAGTCGTCGGCCACGACGCCCTTCCGGTTCGCCCTGCAGGGCATCGACTTCTCCTACAGCGACGCCTGGTACGGCGTGGTCCCCGGCAACGTCGAGAAGCAGATGAAGGCCGCCACCCGCGTCGGCGGCAAGGACACGCTCAACGTGTGGACCGCGAACATCGGCGACGACCTGCTCGGCTGGGCGACGTTCCCGACGAGGAGGCTCAGCAGCAACGACGGCGTCGTGATCCTCGACGAGTCGATGCCGGGCGGCACGGCCGGCAAGTACGCGCTCGGCGACACCCTGACCCACGAGGTCGGCCACTGGCTGGCGCTCTTCCACACGTTCGAGGGCGGCTGCAAGGGCAAGGGCGATCAGGTCGCCGACACCCCGGCCGAGGCGACCCCGCAGTTCGACTGCCCCGTGGGCGCGGACACGTGCGCCGCGCCTGGCCTCGACCCGATCCACAACTACATGGACTACACGCAGGACTCCTGCATGTACCAGTTCACGTCGGGACAGGTCGCGCGCATGAGCGACGCCTGGCAGCAGTACCGCGCGAGCTGAGGACGCTCCGCGGTCAGAACGTGTAGCCGAAGGCGTCGAGATCCGCTGCGTAGACCTCGGCGACCTTCGCACGCGTCGCGTCGGTGTAGTAGTCGCGATAGCTGCCGTGGGGCGACTTGTTGCGGTGCGGGACCCGGGTCGGCTCGCCGCCGAGCCGCCGCTCGACCTGCTGCAGGTCCTCGGCGAAGCTCTCGGTGCGTCCGACGAAGTCGCCCTCGCGGCCGGGCGCGCGCAGGTAGTCCACCTGCGGGCGCCCGACCCGCGGGAGCTCCTCGGTGCCGCGCAGCACGAACTCGTCGAAGCCGGAGTACGCCGCGGCCGCCCGCCACATGTCGTTGCCGCGCATCCGCTCGGCCTCCGCGCCTTGGGGCTTGCCGCTCGACGGGCCGTGGGCGAGGTCCCAGTCGTGGATCATCGACCACCACGACACCATCCGTGCCCACGGGTTGCGGACGAACGCGAAGGACCAGTAGTCGGCCACCTGCGGCTCGGCGCGCAGGATCCGCTCGTAGGGGGCGTGCCGGCCCAGCGGCGGCTTCACGCCCGGCGCCTTGCTGCGGGCGTCGGGGCAGCAGCGGGTGAACGCGACCCCGACCGACACCCCGCCCGTCTTGGGCACGTGCACGAACAGTGCCCGCTTCGAGTCGGAGATCAGCACGGGCGCGAGGCTAGCCCACGCACGGGTGACAGGCGTCACCGACAGCAGGTCGATGGGGGATGATCGGGGCGTGATGACGTTCCTCGGTCGCGGCCCGGGCCGCGACTTCGTGCTGCTCGCCCTGCCGAAGACAGCGAGCACCTCGCTGGAGCGCACGCTGGCGCCGTACGCCACCGAGGTGGTCGGCTCGCCGCCCGGTCAGAAGCACCTGCCCGCGCGGGGTTTCGTCCACACCAGGGCGCACGACCTGGCCGCGCAGGGGCACCCACGCGAGTCCTACGAGCTGGTCACCATGTTCCGCGAGCCGATCGCCTGGCTGGAGTCGTGGTGGCGCTACCGCGCCCGCGAGGACAGCCGACAGTCCACGGCCGACCTCACCTTCGACGAGTTCGCCCGGCTCTACCTCGCCCGCGACGACGACGCCCCGGTCCCCAAGGGTCGCCCGGCGAAGTTCATCCGCGCACAGGGAGCGGTCGCGGTCGACCGGATCTTCAGCGTCGAGCGTCCTGAGGTCTGGTCGGCGTGGTTCAGCGAGCGGCTGGGCGTGCCGCTGGAGTTCGAGCGGCGCAACGCCTCCACCACCGAGCGGGGCGAGCTCACCGACGCCACGCGTGCCGCGCTGGTCGAGCACTTCGCCCCGGAGTACGACGTGTGGCGCCGGCTCGAGGCAGCGGGCGAGTGGTCGGGCGCGCGCGGGACGGTGCTGGCGGGTCAGAACGTGTAGCCGAAGAGGTCGATGTCCTCGGCGTAGACCTCCGCGACCCGCTTGCGGGTCTCGTCGGTGTAGTAGTCGTGGTAGGTCCCGTGCTTGGACTTGTTCTTGTGCACGGGCGTCGACGGCTCGAGACCGAGGTGGACCTGCACCTGCTGCAGGTCGGCGACGAAGTTCTCGGTGCGACCGATGAAGTCGACCTCGCGGTCGTGCTTGGGCGCCCGGAGGTAGCGGATCTGCGGCACGCCCACCCGCGGCAGCTCCTCGGTGCCGCGCATCACGAACTCGTCGAAGCCGGAGTACGCCGCCGCGGCGCGCCACATGTCGTTGCCGTCACGCATCGACCCGTGCTTCACGTCCTGCGGCTTGCCGCTGGCCGGTCCGTGCCGCCGGTTCCAGGCCGAGATCATCGAGTACCACGACACCATCCGCGCCCACGGGTTCCGCACGAAGCCGAACGTCCAGTAGTCGACGACCTGGGGCTCGTGCTTGATGATCTTGCCGAGCGTCGCGTGGCGACCGATCGGGACGCGCGCCTTGCGAGCGTCGGGGCACGCCTCCTTCACCGTCTCCTCAACCGATACGCCGCCCGTCTTGGGCACGTGGACGAAGAGGACCTTCCGGGAGTCGCTGATCAGCACGCGCCGAGGCTATCCCACCCCGGGGAGGGTCTCTCCACCTCGTCGGCGGGCCTAGCATCGCGGGATGCCGGACGGCCCCGACCCCGTGGACGCTGCCACCCCACCCCGCGGCTACCGCCGGTCCCAGAAGCTGCTCCACTGGCTGACGGTCCTCGCCGTCGCCGCCCAGTTCGCGGTCGGCTACGACCTCGATCTCGACGACGCGTGCGACCCGGCCGGGGAGGAGCTCAGCGGTGGCGACACCAGCGACGCGTTCGAGGACCGGCTGGACCGGCTCGAGGACGCGTGCGAGGCGCGTGCCGACGGCTACGACCTGCTCGGTGGCGCGTTCGACGGCGCGGAGCTCCACCTCGTGCTCGGGCTGACCGTCCTGGTGCTGGGCGTGGTGCGCCCGCTGTGGCGTCGGGTCGCCGGGCTGCCGCCTTGGTCGGAGCACCTCTCGGCGCCACAGCGCCGGCTCTCCACCTGGACCGAGCGCGCCCTGATGCTGCTGCTCGTGGTCGTGCCCCTGTCGGGGCTGGTGCTGGTCGGCACCGGCGACGACGCCTGGCTGCCGCTCCACGTCGGCGCGCACATCGCCTTCTTCGCCGCGCTCGCGGCGCACCTGTCGACGAACCTGCGCCCGGCGGTGCTCCGCCGGATGCTCTAGCCGGTCAGCGCTCGAGCGGCCAGCCGCGCTGGGCCCAGCCGCCGGTGCCGCCGGCGACGTTGACCGCGGGCACGCCCTGGGCGCGTAGGTGGTCGACGACCTGGCGGCTGCGCCCGCCGGACTGGCAGATCACGAAGACCGGCTGGTCGGTGGGGAGGTCGCCGACCCGGCCCGGGACGTCGTTCATCGGGATGTGGACGGCGCCCGGGACGCGCCCGCCCGCCACCTCGTCGGCCTCGCGGACGTCGACGACGTACGCACCCTGGCTGTGGGCGGCGGCGAAGTCGTCGAGGCCGACCTCGTCCTGCGGGCCGTTGGCGGCCGCCTCCTGCGCGGCCTGCATCTCCTGGCGCACGGCGTCCATGTCGAGCTCGCGCGCCTGCCGGATCACGTCGTCCAGCGCCTGCGGCGGCAGGGCGCCAGCCTGGTTGAAGAGCAGCAGGCCGTCCCGGAACAGCATGAGGGTCGGGATCGAGGTGATCGCCGCCATCTGGCTGAGCTGCTGCTCGGCCTCGGTGTCGACCTTGCCGAAGACGATGTCGGGGTTGGCCTCGGACGCCTTCTCGAAGACCGGCGCGAACTGACGGCACGGGCCGCACCACGCAGCCCAGAAGTCGACCAGGACGATGCCCTCGCCGCTCACGGTCTGCTCGAAGTCGGCCAGGGTCAGCTCACGCGTGCTCATGCCCCCAGACTGCCACGGAGGGGGAGAGGACGCGTCGTCACCAGCCCCGCTCGCGCCACTCGGCGAGGTGGGGCCGCTCGTCGCCCAGCACGCCGTCGTCGCCGTGGCCGGGGTAGAACCACGTCTCGTCGGGGAGCCGGTCGAAGATCTTCGTCTCCACGTCGCCGATCAGCTGCGCGAAGGCCTCGGCGTCACCGAAGGTCGCCCCCACGCCGCCGGGGAACAGGCAGTCGCCGGTGAACAGGTGGGGCGTGGGCACGACCTCCGTGTCGTCGAGCAGGAGGCAGATCGAGCCGGGCGTGTGGCCGGCGACCGGGACCACCTTCAGGTCGCAGGTGCCGACGGCGACCTTGTCGCCCTCGCCCACCCGGCGGTCGACCGCGACGCCGGTCTGCTCCTCGATGGCGTCCGCGTCGGGGCCGCCGGCGACGACGGTCGCGCCGGGGTGGGCGTCCTTGACCGCCGACAGGGCGCGGTGGTGGTCCCAGTGCTGGTGCGTCGTGACGATCGAGGTCAGCGTGCGGTCGCCGATCAGCTCGAGCAGGCGCGACGGCTCGGCGGCGGCGTCGACGAGCACGACCTCGTCGGTCTCGGCGCAGTGCAGGAGGTAGCAGTTGTTCGACATCTTCTCGTCGACCGCGACCTTGGTCAGGGTCAGGCAGCCCATGCTGCGGACGTCGGGATCCCCGCCGGGGGACACCTTGCCGGTGTAGGTCTCGCTCACCATGCCTCCATCTCCGGCAGCGTGCCGGTGTCGGACGTCAGGCCCTCGCCCGCGCCGCGGCCGGTGAGCCACCAGCCCAGCGCGGCCGACGTGCCGGTGACGACGGGCCCGCCCTCACCCTCCCCGTAGTGCCAGGTGCCGTCCAGGTCGGTCGGTCGCACGGTGAACGGCTCGGCGGTCGAGAACTTCGTCAGCGAGTCCAGCAGGACCATCCGGAAGTCCGCGCTCCAGTCGTCGGGCGCGTAGCCGGCGTCGAGGTCGGCGTGGTGGATCTCGACCTCCCGCAACCGCATGAGGGGGACGTTGGCCAGCCCGATCGACCGACCGCCCGGGGTGCGGTCGAACCGGCCCTCCCAGTCGCCGGGTGCCATCGCCTCGAGCGCCTCGGCGAAGCGGCCCGTCGCCGCCAGGAAGCGCTCGCGGAGCTCGGCCGGCTCGGTGCCGGCGAGCTCCTCGATGTCGGCGTCGCGGGCCTCCTGCGAGGCGTACATCGGCGTCGCCTCGCCGACGTGGGCACCGTGCAGGACGCCCGCGAGCGCCTCGGCGTTGAGCGTGAGGTGGGCGATCACGTGGGCGCGGGTCCAGCCGGGCAGCAGGGACGGCTCGGCCCACGCCGGGTCGGGCAACCCGTCGACCGTGCGGACCAGCTCGCGGTCGGCCCGGGCGAGGAGGTCGGGGGAGAGGGCAGTGAGGTCGGTCACGCGGACCATCGTGCCACCTCGTCGGCGCCCACCCGGGCGGGTGACGGATGGGCCCGTTGTCGGTGGTGGGTCCTAGGGTGGTAGGGCGTGTCGGTTTGACCCCGGCACTCCGTGGAGACGAACATGTGTTCGACTCCGTCATGCTCCCACCACCGAGGACCACTGTGGCCGACCAGCTCATCATCCGGGGCGCCCGCGAGCACAACCTGAAGGACGTCTCGCTCGACCTGCCGCGCGACTCCCTCATCGTCTTCACCGGCCTGTCCGGGTCGGGCAAGTCCAGCCTCGCGTTCGACACCATCTTCGCCGAGGGCCAGCGCCGCTACGTCGAGTCGCTGTCGGCCTACGCCCGCCAGTTCCTCGGCCAGATGGACAAGCCCGACGTCGACTTCATCGAGGGCCTGTCCCCGGCCATCTCGA
>CAZDAO010000188.1:0-7083 GCA_964503015.1 uncultured Nocardioides sp.
GCCGGCCTGGTCTTCCAGCTCAAGCAGGCCGTCGGGGTGGAGACGATCCAGGCCCACGAGGAGGAGCTGCTCCAGCGCGCCGTCGAGGCGTGGCGGGCCGAGCCGACGATCCAGATCCTCGGCAACCTCGAGTCGCAGCGGCTCTCGATCGTCTCCTTCGTGGTGAAGGCCCCCGACGGGACCTACCTCCACCACAACTTCGTCGTGGCTCTCCTCAACGACCTCTTCGGCATCCAGACCCGGGGCGGGTGCTCCTGCGCGGGCCCCTACGGCCACCGGCTGCTCGACATCGACCTCGACCGCAGCCACCAGTTCGAGACGCAGATCGCCGGCGGCTGCGAAGGCATCAAGCCCGGGTGGGTGCGGGTGAACTTCAACTACTTCGTCGACGAGGAGGTCTTCACCTACGTCGTGGAGGCGGTCCGCCTCGTCGCCCGCGAGGGCTGGCGGCTGCTCGGCGACTATCGCTTCGACCCGCTGACGGGGCTCTGGCACCACCGCACCGGGCCGGTGGAGCCGCCGTTGCGCCTGTCCGACGTGTCGTACGCCGACGACGGCACGATGGCCTACCCCCGGCACACGACCACGGCCCCCGTCTCGGTGCTCAGGGAGCACCTCGACGAGGGCCGGGCGATCATGGCCGCCGCCACACCGCCGGACTGGTCCGACACCGCGCACCTGGACGCCGACTTCGACGACCTCCGCTGGTTCGCGCTGCCCGCCTGCTCGCTCGGCTAGCTAGCTGCCGGCGTTCCGACGCGAGGGCCACACGCTGGCGGCGAGGCCGGCGGCGCCGGCCGCGAGCCACGGGATGGGCAGCAGCCAGCGCAGCTCGTCGGTCTCGACGACGTCGCCCTGGACCAGCGCCCACACCAGCACCATGCCGGCGAAGGCGACGCCCATCACGAGCTGGCCGACGTTGACCGGGTGCAGGCCGGACGGCTTCTCGGGCGCGTCCAGCGGGCCGACCATCGGCTCGTCGTAGCCGGTCACGGTCTCGTCGGGCCCGTAGACGTCGGTGTCCCAGGCCGGGTCGCGCGAGCTGTCGTACGTGCTGTCGTCGTTGTTCATCCCAGGCTCCTCAGGCGGCTTCGCGGACGATGACCTCGCCGGCGACCAGGTCGATGTTGATGGACATGTCGGGGACACCGGCGCCGCCGTCGCGGTAGCCGTCGACGTTGATGTCGAAGCCGTCACCGCGCTGGTCGAAGACCCGGCTGTCACCGGCCACGACCTCGGTCGTGACGTCGACGTCCACGCCGTCGGGGACGACGACCTCCACCCGTCCGCCGACCCCCTCGATGCGGATCTCGCGGCCGTCGAGGGCGTCGACGTCGGTCACCGCGGACAGGTCCAGGCGGAACTCACCGCCACCGAAGTCGTAGGTGTCCTCCACCGCGCCGGCGGAGGTGGGGACGAAGGTGTGGTGGTCCTCGGGGAACCGGTCGCCGATGGTGGCGCCGGCGGTGGCCACGGCGGCCACCAGGCCCAGCGCGACCAGGCCACCGGCGCGGCCCCAGAACGAGCCGAGGACCAGCATCAGCGCGATGATCCCGAGGGCGAGCGCCGGGTAGGCGCTGCCGGTGACCGAGGCGCCCGCCAGGTCGACGACGCCGAGGACGCCCTCGGCGAGCGCGACGAGCGCCAGCGTGAAGAAGAACAGCAGGGGACCGCGCTTGCGCGGGTTGCGCGGCCGACGCCTGGGCTCGCGGGTGTACGTCGTGGCCGGCGCCCAGCCCTGCATGGTGCCCCCGTCGGACTGCGCGTAGGGCTGTGCGTAGGACTGTGCGTAGGACTGCTGGGGGCCCTGGCCGTGGGGGATCCCGGTGGCGGGGTCCACGAGCTGGTCGCCGGACGGGGCGTCGGTGACGGGCGGACCGGCGAGGGGTCCCTCCGCGTATCCCTCCGCGTACCCGTAGCCGCCGCTGGGCGCGGACTTCTGCTTCCGGTTGAGGAACCAGACGACGAGCACGGCCGCGATCGCGAGCGGCCACGGGAACCAGAAGGCGCCGGCCCAGTCGCCGAAGGCGCTGAGCACCGCGAGGACGCCGACGCCGGCGAGGGCGAGCGTGCGGCTGCGCTCGTCGAGGCCGAGGGGCTCGTCGTCCGTGCCCTCCTCGGGGACCAACACCCAGGCGCCGATGTAGGCCAGCAGTCCGGCGCCGCCGAAGAAGACGGCGACCACGAGGGCGACCCGCACGATGATCGGGTCGATGTCGAAGTGGCGGGCCAGCCCGCCGGCGACACCGGCGATGTGGCGGTCGGTCACGCTGCGGCGCAGGCGGCCGAGGTCCTTCATCTCCTCGCGGGTGACGCGAGGGCCGGCACCGCCGTTGGGCGGCGGGGGCTGCTCGGTGGGGGTGGAGGGGCTGGCGTTGTCCATGGCTCCACTCTGCTCCGACGCGGGCGTCCGGACCATCGGGGACAGCCCTGATTCGTCGCAGCGGCGCCGGGGAGCGGCTCAGGGTCGGCTCGGGGGCGATCCTCATGGTTCGTCACGTGCCCGCCTGCGACGATGGAGGCACGATGAGCGACACCACCCCCCTCGCCACCCCGCGCCGCGCCCACCGGGACCTCTCCGCACCGGTCGCGGGCGGGGTCGCGTCCGGCCTCGCCGCGCACCTCGCGGTGCCGGTGCTCTGGGTGCGCGCGTTCTTCGTCGCGACCGCGCTGCTCGGCGGCTTCGGGCTCATGCTCTACGCCGGCCTGTGGGTCTTCCTGCCCGCCGACCAGGGCTTCGAGGTCAGCGCCCCCGGCCTGGAGAGCGCCACCCGCACCGGCAAGCGTCCCGGCCGCCGGTCGCGGCTGCGCGACGCCGGACCGGCGATCGCGATCGGGGCGCTGCTGTTCGGGGTGGTGCTCGGCTTCGAGGGCATCTTCGGCCAGGGGGCGCTCTTCTGGCCGGTCGTCCTCGGCATCGCCGGCGTCGGCCTGCTGTGGCGGCAGGCCGACGAGGCGCAGCGCGAGCGCTGGATCGACTCCTCGGGTCGCATCGACCCGTTCCGTGCGGTGTTCGGCAACGGCGGCTGGGCGGCCTACACGCGCTTCGCGGCCGGCCTCGGGCTGATCCTGACGGCGCTGATCGTCTTCGCGGTCGCGGCCGGACGGGCGACGTTCGCGGTGCCGGTGCTGGTCGCCGGGCTGCTCGGCCTGGCCGGCCTGGCGATCGTCGTCGGCCCCTGGGCGATGCGCCTGATCGACGACCTGGGCGCCGAGCGTGCCGAGCGGGTCCGCACCCAGGAGCGTGCCGACATGGCCGCGCACCTGCACGACTCCGTGCTCCAGACGCTCGCGCTGATCCAGAAGAACGCCCACGACTCGACCACTGTGGCCCGGCTGGCGCGGTCCCAGGAGCGCGACCTGCGGCAGTGGCTGTTCGAGGCCGACACCTCCGACGCGACGACGCTCGCGGGCGCCCTCAAGGAGATGGCCGCCGACGTCGAGGCGCAGCACCCCGTCGTGGTCGACGTGGTCACCGTCGGCGACTGCGACCTCGACGAGTCCCTCCGCCCCGTGGTGCACGCCGCGCGCGAGGCCGTGGTCAACGTCGCCAAGCACGCCGGCACGCAGCGCGCCGACGTCTTCGCCGAGACGACGTCCGGAGCGGTCGACGTCTTCGTCCGCGACCGCGGCGCCGGTTTCGACGTCGACGGGGTCGCCGCCGACCGGCAGGGCGTCCGGAGCAGCATCGTGGACCGGATGGCGCGGCACGGCGGCAGCGCCGACGTACGCTCTGCTCCCGGCGAGGGCACCGAGGTCCGCCTGCACATGCCCCGCAGCCACGCCCGATCCCACACCCAGACCACCGACGAGGAGAACCGATGAGCCAGGCACGTCCGAGCGGCGCCGTACGGGTCGTCCTGGTGGACGACCACGCGATGTTCCGGGCCGGGGTCCGGGCCGAGCTGGCCGCCAGCGGCGCCGGCGTGGTCGAGGTCGTCGGCGAGGCCGCCGACGCCGACGCCGCCGTCGCCGTCGTCCACGAGCTCCAGCCGCAGGTCGTCCTCCTCGACGTGCACCTGCCCGGCGGCGGCGGGGTCGAGGTGATGCGCCGCCATCCCTCGCCCGACACGCTCTACCTCGCGTTGTCTGTCTCCGACGCCGCCGAGGACGTCATCGGCACCATCCGCGGTGGCGCCCGGGGCTACGTCACCAAGACGATCACCGGTCCCGAGCTCGTCGACGCCATCACCCGGGTCGCCGGGGGAGACGCGGTGTTCTCGCCGCGGCTCGCCGGCTTCGTGCTCGACGCGTTCGCGGGATCGATCGACGTCGCGGCCGTCGACGAGGACCTCGACCGGCTCACCGAGCGCGAGCGCGAGGTGATGCGCCTGATCGCCCGCGGCTACGCCTACAAGGAGGTCGCCAAGGAGCTGTTCATCTCGGTCAAGACCGTCGAGACCCACATGTCCTCGGTCCTGCGCAAGCTGCAGCTCTCCAGCCGGCACGAGCTGACGAAGTGGGCGTCGGACCGGCGCCTGCTCTGACGCTCGAGCCGGAGGCGGTACCCCCCAGGGGTGGTGGACGGTTGACATCTCCGGGGCCAACCGGTGGGGTCGGAGGATGGCTGACACCGCGACCGTCCCCCGTCCGGACGAGGAGGACAGCGAGCTCAAGCGGTCCATCACCGGCCGCCTCCTCTTCTTCTACACGCTCGGCGACGTCCTCGGCTCGGGCATCTACGTCCTCATCGGCCTCGTCGCCGCCGCCGTCGGCGGCGCGTTCTGGATCGCGTTCGCGCTCGGTGTGAGCGTCGCAGCGATCACCGGTGCCGCCTACGCCGAGCTGGTCACGAAGTACCCCCAGGCCGCCGGCTCCTCGCTCTACGTCAACAAGGCCTTCGGCAGCCGTCCGCTGACGTTCCTGGTGACGGTGTCCTTCCTCGCCGCCTCGATGGCCGCGTCGGGCTCGCTCGCAGTGGGCTTCGCGTCCTACTTCGAGACGCTGTGGTCCGCGCCCCCGGCGCTGCTGGTCTCGCTGGTCTTCGTCGCGCTCCTGGTCGTCGTCAACTTCATCGGCATCACCGAGTCGGTGGTGATGAACATGCTGATGACCTTCGTCGAGGTCGCCGGTCTGCTGATCGTCCTGGTCATCGGTGTCGTCTACGTCGCGCAGGGCGACGCCGACTTCGGGGTGCTGACCGAGATCGACACCTCGGGCGACTTCGGCAGCCCCGCGCTCGCGGTGCTGGCCGGCATCTCGTTCTCCTTCTTCGCGATGACGGGCTTCGAGAACACCGCCAACGTCGCCGAGGAGACCATCGACCCCTACAAGGCGTTCCCGCGCTCGCTCGTCGGCGGCATGGTCGTCGCGGGCCTGGTCTACGTCCTCGTCTCGATGGCCGCCGCGCTCACCGTCCCCAACGACGTGCTCGCCGAGTCGGACGCCGCGCTGCTCGAGGTGGTCAAGGCCGGCATCCTGCCGTTCTCGACCGACTTCATGACCACGCTGTTCTCGATCATCGCCCTGATCGCCATCACCAACACCACGCTGGTCACCATCGTCACCCAGCCCCGCGTGCTCTACGGCATGGCCCGCGAGGACGTCGTGCCCGGTGTGTTCGCCAAGGTCCACCCCGTCCGGCGCAGCCCGTGGGTGGGGCTGATCTTCAGCGGCCTGGTCGTCGGCTCGCTCCTGGTGATCGGCACCCTGGTCACCGAGGCCGGCGGCGGCATCGACCTGGTCGGCCGGCTCGCCACGGTCACCGTCGTGCTGCTCCTGGCCATCTACGCGCTGGTGATCGTGACCTGCTTCAAGCTCCGCGGACAGGACGAGGACCACCCGTTCTTCCGGGCGAGCTCGCCGCTGCTGGTGGTCGGGCTCCTGGGCAACCTCGCCATCCTCTACTTCACCGTCTGGGACGATCCCCACTCCCTCATCTGGTGCGCGGGGCTCATCGGTGTCGGTCTGGTGCTGTTCCTGATCGAGTACTTCTTCGGCAGCAAGGGCACCGGCGCGCGGGCTCCCGACCTCGACGACGCCACCACGGCCACCAACAAGGAGGGCTGACATGCACGTCATCGTCGCCACGGACGGCTCCCGCCAGTCGCTGGCCGCCGCCAAGCACCTGAAGTCCTTCGCCGACCCGACCAAGGTCACCGAGATCTCCGTCGTCGCGGTCATCCGGCCCCTCGCCTCGGTGGCGTTCGCCGACGACGTGTCCGAGCAGCAGTTCGACGGGTCGTTCCGCGACGCCGCCCATAGCGCGGTGGACACGATCGCCGCCGTGTTCGAGGGCTGGGGTCCGAAGGTCAACAAGCGCATCCGCAGCGGATCGGCGGCCAACGAGATCATCAAGGCGGCGAAGCAGTACGACGCCGGCCTGGTCGTCGTGGCGGCCGGTGGTCGCGGGCTCAGCGACAGCGTGCTGGTGGGCAGCACCGCCCAGCGGGTGCAGCACTACGCGCCCTGCCCGGTGCTCGTCGTACGGCCGGCGCCGCGCAAGCCGCGCCGCAAGGGCTGAGTCGGGGCCCTCGCGCCGACTCACTAGGGTGTCCGCCATGGAGACCCTGCGGTTGGTGCTGCTGTTCGTCCACATCCTCGGCTACGCCGCCCTGCTCGGTGGCCTGCTCGTCCAGGCGCGTGAGGAGAGCAAGGCGGTCAACCCGCTGATGCGCGACGGCATCGGCACCGCGTTCCTCGCCGGCCTGCTGCTCGTCGGCGTCCTGGAGAGCCTGGGCTCGCCCGACCACGCCAAGATCGGCGTGAAGTTCGCGATCGGCCTGGTCATCCTCGTGCTCGTGATGGTCAACCTGCGCAAGCCGAGTATCCCGCAGGGCCTCTACTTCGGCCTCCTCGCACTGACGGTCGCCAACATCGCGGTGGCCGTGTTCTGGTCGCCGGTCCACGCCTGATCGGTTGTCACCGGCGCCGCATAGGCTGGGGGCGACATGAGCCCCACAGACGCATCCCCCGACCGAGCGCTGATCGACCACCCCCTCCTCGAGGGTCTCAACGAGCCGCAGCGCGCGGCCGTGACCCACTCCGGCGCGCCTCTCCTGGTCGTGGCGGGCGCCGGCTCCGGCAAGACCCGCGTGCTCACCCGCCGGATCGCCTGGCTCATCAACGAGCGCAAGGCCCACC
>CAZDAO010000189.1:0-7049 GCA_964503015.1 uncultured Nocardioides sp.
CGAGGTGCTCGGCGAGCGCGTAGACCTGGGTCTTGTAGAGGTGGGCGATCGGCTTCACGTCCGCGGCGCCGTCACCGAGCTTCACGAAGAAGCCCTGGTCGTACTCGAGCCGGTTGGGTGTCCCGGTGACGACGTAGTTGAGCCGGTCGGCGTGGTAGTACTCGACCATCCGACGGGCGCGCTGCTTGAAGTTCGTCGCGGCCACGATGCCGAGGTAGGACTCGGTCGTGAGCCGGTGGCGCGTGGTGGTCCCGTCGGGCGCCTGCACCACGACGGAGTACAGCCGCAGGCTGTCGGAGTCGACGACGCTGGGCAGCACGATCTTGGAGAGGTGGTCCGGCCCGTAGTCGGGGCAGACCATCCGGATCGCGGCGTCGCGCCGCTCGTAGCACCCGGCTGCCTCGAGGATCGGGGTGATGTCCTCGACCACCGAGTCGATGCCCAGCGCGTCGGACACCATGGTGCTGAAGCCGAGGGTGTCCTCGGAGCTGTCACGCTCGGGCATGTGGATGCCGAGGACGCGCTTGGGGCCGAGCGCCTCGACGCACAGCGCGGCCACCACGCTGGAGTCGATGCCGCCGGAGAGCGCCACGGTCGCGCCCTTGCGGCGGGACCGGCCGAGGTAGTCGCGCAGCATCGCGCTGATCCGGGCGACCTCGGCGTCGAGGTCCAGGGCGAACGGGTCGTCGACGGCAGCGCTCGGGGCCGTGCCGGTCTTCACGGTGGTCATGCGGTGCTCCTCACGGGCTGGAGCCGGTCGATGACGGTCATCGGCTCGGGCGGGTCGTTGTCGGTGGCGCGCCCGGCGTCGACGACGAGCTGCTGGTGGAGCAGCTGCGTCGACACGACCGCCAGCAGGCGCATGTTGTCGGTGTTGCCGGTGCGCACGCCTCGGGTGCGGGCCGCCTTGGCCAGCAGCCCCTGCACGGCGCGCGGGTTGAAGACGCCGGCGTCCGCGAGCGCGGCGGGCGAGGTGACGTCGCCGAGCCAGTCGGGGGTGGTGTCGCCGAAGAAGCTCGCGGTGTCCGGCGCCCGGTAGGGCTGCTTGGGGCGCCGCCTGATCTCCTCCGGGACGAGGTCCTCGAACGCGAGCTTGAGCAGGTGCTTCTCGTCGAGGCCGCACAGCTTGTGGCGCGCCGGCAGCTGGTCGGCGAGCTCGACGACGTCCTTGTCGAGGAACGGGAACCGGCCCTCGACGGAGTTGGCCATCAGCATCCGGTCGCCCTGGCTGGAGAGGATGTAGCCGGGCAGCAGCGTGGTCATCTCCAGCCACTGGGCGCGCGAGAGCGGGTCCCAGGAGGTGCTCTGCGGGGGCAGCAGCGCCAGCACGTCGTCGCCGGCGGTGGCGTCGCCGGCCGCGGCGCGGACCTCCGGGGTGAGCATCCCCTTCACGGCGCTCGTCGACGCCCACCGGGGGCGGTGCGAGATCGCCGGGTCGTGCGGGTCGAGGGCCTGGCCGAAGAAGCTGCGGGCGAACGCCGGGGCCTGACCGGGGTTGTTGGCCATCCACGGGTAGAGCAGCTCGACCGCGCGGTCGCGGGTGGCCGACCCCGGGTCGCGCGCCCAGAAGGCCCGCACCCGGCCCTCGCGGAAGATGTCGTAGCCGGCGAGCACCTCGTCGGCGCCCTCCCCGGTGACCACGACCTTGTAACCGTTCTGGCGGACGAGCCGCGAGAGCAGGAAGAGCGGTGCCGGCGCGGTGCGCAGGATGGGCGTCTCGGTGTGCAGCACCACGTCGGGGAACACGTCGGCGACATCGGTCGGCGAGACGGTGATGTCCTGGTGCTGCGCCCCGAGCCGGGTGACCATCTGCTGCTGGTGGACGCCCTCGTCGAACTCCGCGTCCGCGAACCGCAACGAGAAGGTGTGCAGCGGGGCGTCGGTGTAGCGGGCGATCACGGCCGCGGTGATCGAGGAGTCGATGCCGCCGGAGAGGTAGGCGCCGACGGGCACGTCGCTGCGCACGAAGCGCAGCCGCGCGGCCTCCACGATGCGGTCGCGCAGCTCGCGCGCGTTCTCCACGACGTCCTGGCCCGGCTCGGCGCCCCGCGCCGGGAAGTCGACGCTCCAGTAGGGCCGGCGGCGGAAGCCGTCACGGTCGAGCACGGCGACGTGGCCGGGCTCGAGCTGCTCGATGCCACGGAAGACGGTGCGGGGCGCGACGGTCGACCAGTACGTCAGGACCTGGTCGAGCCCGACGGGGTCCAGCTCGCGCGGCAGCGCGGGGTCGGCCATCAGCGCCTTGACCTCCGAGGCGAAGGCGATCCGGTGGGCGTCGCGCGTGAAGAACAGCGGCCGTACGCCGAGCCGGTCCCGGGAGAGCACCAGGCGGCGCTCCCGGCTGTCCCACAGCGCCAGCGCCCACTGGCCGTTGAAGCGGGTGAAGCAGCCCTCGCCCCACTCCTCCCACGCGTGCACGATGACCTCGGTGTCGCTGTGGGTGCGGAAGCGGTGGCCGCGGCGCCGCAGCTCGTCACCGAGCTCGACGTAGTTGAAGATCTCGCCGTTGAAGGAGATCCACAGCGTGCCGTCCTCGTTGCACAGCGGCTGCGCGCCGCCCTCGGTGTCGATGATCGCGAGGCGGGTGTGGCCGAGCGCCGCCTGGTCGTCGCGGTAGAGGCCACTGCCGTCGGGCCCGCGGTGCTGCAGGCGCCCGATCATCCGGGTCACCAGGTCGCGGTCCGGGGGAGGGCCGTCGGTGACGACGACGCCGCAGATGCCGCACATCAGGCGGGCCTGCCGGCGCGGGCGAGGGCGGCACGCATGCCCTCCGCCGTGCCCAGCTGGTCGGGGTCGATCTGGTCCTCGCGCAGCACGACGTCGAAGACGTCCTCGAGGAAGATCGCGGCCTTGACGGCCTCGAGCCGCGGGTCGCCGGCCGGGTCGCGCAGCCGGGCGTACTCCGCGAGGGCGCGCTCGACCTGCTCGTCGGCTCCCGGTCCGCCCCCGGCGGCGGCCGGGCGGCGGACCTTGTAGTTGAGCATCGCCGCGTTGTCGTAGTCGGCGTTGACCACCCGGCCGGGGTTGCCGGCGACCAGCGCGCGCGGCGGGACGTCGCGTGCGATCACGGTGCCGGCGGAGATGGTGGCGCCGTCCCCGATCGTGACGTCGCCGGTGATGGTGGCGCCCGGACCGATCCACACGTCGTGGCCGATACGCGGCACGCCCTGGTTGCCCGCGGCGACCCGCTGGCCGATCGTCACGTTGTGGTGGAGCACGCAGTTGTCCCCGATGCCCACCGGCCCGACGTACACCCCGGTGTGGTGCATCAGGTAGAGGCCCGGCCCGATGCGGGCGCGGTGGTCGATCTCGGCGTGGTGGATCGTCGAGGTCCGGCGCCGCCACACCGCGCTCACCAGGCGGGGCGCGAGGCCCAGCACCCGGTGCTCGCGGTGGTAGCGGCGCACGGCCTGGTCGAAGCGGTAGCACGCGACGACGCGGAAGTCGGCGTTGAGCAGCCACAGCCGCAGCCGCTGCCGCGGGCCACGCCGGCCCTCCGCCGAGATCGTGTAGTACTTGTCCAGGTCCGTGCGGAACGGACGCAGGTCCGGGTCGTCCCCGACCCGGGAGCTCGTTGCCCCCATGACTGCCCCCCGAGCCGTGCGATCAGCCGACAGGCTGGGTGGCCCCGGTCTTGGCGAGCACGAAGCGGGTGAGCCCGCCGATGCTGCCGAGGTTCTCGAACACGGTCTCGGTCTCGGCCACCTCGATCCCGAAGCGGTCCTCGAGGAACTCGATCAGCTCGAGGACGCCCGTGGAGTCGACGATGCCGGTCTCGAGCAGCGACTCCTCGTCGCCCGGCAGGCGGTCGGTGTCGCCGAAGAGGTAGTTGTCCCCCATGAACTCGCGCAACGTCTCCCTGATCTCGTCGCGCTGCATCTGGTCCTGCACGTCGGCCTCCCAAGTGTTCCAGCGGGCCCGCCCCCTGTGGGCCCGTCGACCAGTGCAACAGGTGGCAGGCCCCCTTCCGAGGGCGAGCGGCGATGCTCCCCAATAGTGGTGACGGGTCCCGCCGCGACGACGTCCCGCGCGTCACAGGGGCCTAACGTGCCACCGTCGGCCCGCTCCTCGCGCGGGCCGGGGGAGCGGGGGACCTCGATGCTGGGTGCAGGGACGGACATCGTGTCGGTGGCACGGATGGCCCGGCTGGTGCGGACCGGCGGCGACCGGTTCCTGCAGCGCTGGTTCACCGGCGCCGAGATCGCCTACTGCACGTCCATGGCCCGGCCCGAGCTGCACCTGGCGGCCCGCATGGCCGCCAAGGAGGCGGTCGTGAAGGCGCTGCACGGGCCGGCGGACGGGCCCGTGCCCTACGGCTCGATCGAGATCACCCGCGGCGACGACGGCGTGCCCGGCGTGGTGCTCAGCGGCGAGGTGCTCGCCTTCGCGCTCACCCGCGGCGTCGGTCCGATCCACGTGTCGATGTCGCACTGCGACGAGTACGCCGTCGCGGTGGCGCACGCCGAGGCGGCCCCCGTCGGCTGACCCGGCCTCTACCTCCGGGGCCGGCCGGCGCCCAGCGGCACCGCCTGCGGGCGGCTCCACTCCTCCGGCGGCCGGGCCGCGGCGGGTCCGCCGATCAGCCAGACCTCGTCCCACTGGACTCCGGCGAGCCAGTCGCCGTCGGTCAGGAGCGGGCGAATCCGGGTGAGGTCGCCGACCTCGAGACCGGTGACCAGGACCCGGTCGGCAGGGTCGAGGGTGGCGAGCGCCACGGGCAGCTCCGGGAGCCGCAGCGCCGTCATCGAGACCGGGCGTCCGTCGCGCTCGAGCACCACGGGCATCCCTGCGCGCGCGGCGAACCCGCCGGCGCGGTCGACGTTGACGAGGTGCAGCGGGTGGCTCGGTGACCAGTCGACGAGGTCCACCTCATGGGCGATGTCGGCCAGCACCACCGGCACGTCGAGCTCGGCGCGCACCCGGGCAGCCAGGCGGGACTGCCGCAGCCAGGTGCGGCGCCACCCGTGGTCGCGCAGCACAGGCAGCTGACGCCAGTCCGGACCGCGCCCGCCGACGGTGCCGCAGGTGGTGTGGATCGGCTGGAGCGTCGGGTAGCGGTCGCCGACGTGGCGGTGCGCGTCGTCGAGGCGCGCCAGGTTGGTCGACATGCTGTTGTGCGTGATCGCGGTGTCGACCGCGCCGGCCAGCCGTCCGGCGGCGCGCACGCGCAGGGCGTACTCCACCGCGTAGGCGTGCCAGGCCAGCTCGGGGTCCTCGCTGAGCGGCTCGGCGAGGAGGTCCTCGCGCCGGGCGATGACGAGCACCTCGTCGAGGGTGTCGACCGGGATCGGGCTCGGTGCGGACTCGCCGATGAGGATGACGCGGTCGCGGAGCCGGCCCGCCGACGTACGGGTCGCGGTGACGCCGTTGGCGCCGAGGATGCCCCAGCGCTCGTCCTCCAGCCACGCCGCGCACGCGGCGAGCTGGTCGACGTCGTGGAGGTAGACGTCCTGGTGGACCAGCACCACCACGTCGTGGTGGGCCATCCGCACCGCGTGGTTGAGCGCGGCGCCGGCGGTCGGGTAGGTGTGCGCGGTGTTGTCGATGGGCAGGTACTCCACCTCGACGGTGCCGTCGTACGCCTCGATGGAGCGGTCCAGGCAGTGGCGCCGCACGACAGGGTCGTTGAAGACGCACGCGATCGTCAGTCCCACGGCGCGAGTCGACCACGGTGCGTGCGGTGCTTCCGCCGGGGCGCTCGGACATCCCCCGAGTGGGGTACGCGCGTGCAGGGTGGTCCGGGTGATGCTGGGGGCAGGGGGTACGCCGATGGCACGGGATCGACGGACGGCGGCTGTCGCTGTCGCGGCGCTGGTCGCTGCGGGGCTGGGGGTCGCGGGCTACCGGGCGCTGGCCGAGCCGGAGCCCGCCGTCACGCCGTCGTCCGCGCCGACCTCGTCCTCCCCACCCTCCTCGTCCTCACCCTCGGCGTCCACCGCGCCCTCCCCGGACGGCGCGGAGCCGTCGGGTCGCGACGCCTCGTCCTTCCCCGGGGCGGACGAGACCGGCGTACCTCCCGGCGTCGAGCTCGAGCCGTACGCCGGCCCCTGCACGCTCGTCGAGACGGCCGTGCTGTCCGGCGTCGACGCCACCGGCGTGTGCCCGGCGATCGTGGTGCAGGCTCCCGACGTGCGCATCGAGGACTCCCGGGTCCCGCGCGTGGAGTCGACCGCCACCCAGGTCGACGCGAGCTTCTCGGTCGAGGTGGTCGACTCCGAGGTGGTCGCGGGTGCCTGGATCGGCGGCGCGATCTGGGGGACCAACCTCACCGTGCGCCGCGTCGACGTGACCGGCGGTCAGCACAGCGTGCACTGCGGCAGCCACTGCCTCGTCGAGGACTCCTGGCTGCACGACCAGCACAACCCCGACGGCGAGGCCGCCCACAACAACGCGTTCATCACCAACGGCGGCACCGACATGGTCGTGCGCAACAACACCCTCCACTGCACGCCGACGCTCAACGCCACCGGTGGCGGCTGCACCGCCGACCTCTCGCTCTTCGGCGACTTCGAGGCGGTGCACGACGTGCTCGTCGAGGACAACCTCTTCAAGGCCAACGCCTCGTCCATCTCCTACTGCGCCTACGGCGGCGACGCCCCCGGCAAGCCGTTCCCGCAGGCCACCGGCATCGTCTTCCGCGGCAACGTCTTCGAGCGCGGCACCAACGGCACGTGCGGCGTCTACGGCGCGGTCACCTCGTTCAATGCCGGGTCCGCCGGCAACGTGTGGGAGGACAACACCTGGGACGACGGCACCCCGCTGACCCCCTGATCGTTCGGAGCGCCGCGGCCCACCTCGGTGGTCGAGGAGGGACCTCCCCTCGGTGGTTGAGGTGCGAGCGACCCTCCCCTCGGTGGTTGAGGTGCGAGCGAGCCTTCCCTCGGTGGTTGAGGTGCGAGCGAGCCTCCCCTCGGTGGTTGAGGTGCGAGCGACCCTTTCTCGGTGGTTGAGGTGCGAGCGAGCCTCCCCTCGGTGGTTGAGGTGCGAGCGAGCCTCCCTCGGTGGTTGAGGTGCGAGCGAGCCTCCCCTCGGTGGTTGAGGTGCGAGCG
>CAZDAO010000190.1:0-5744 GCA_964503015.1 uncultured Nocardioides sp.
CCCGAAGGGCTTGCGGCCGAACTCGGCCCGCGCCTCCTCGGGCAGCAGGCCGTCCTCGGGGGCGACGTCGCCGTCGGGCTGTGCGGGGGACACGTCCGTATCCAACCACGACGAAACGGGTGCCGGGTCATCCCCGGCACCCGTTCGGCGGTGCTCCTGCTGCGCTCGCGCGCTAGGCGTACATCTCCTCGATGAGGGCCTTGTGGTTGTCCTCCACGACGTTGCGCTTCACCTTCATCGAGGGGGTGAGCTCACCCGACTCGACGGTGAGGTCGTGGTCGAGCAGCTTCCACTTCTTGATGGTCTCCCAGCGGTTGAGGTGGCTGTTGAGCTCGTCGACGTACTCGCCGACCATCTTCTGCACCGCGTCGGACTGCACGATCTCGGTGTAGGAGGCCCCGCTCATGCCGTTCTCCTCGGCCCAGCCCGCCATCGCGTCCGGGTCGAGCGTGACGAGCGCGACGCAGTAGTTGCGCTCGTCGCCGAACACCATGAACTGGCTGGCGTAGGGGCACACGGCCTTGAACTTCGACTCGATCGCCGGCGGGGCGATGTACTTGCCGCCGGAGGTCTTGAAGAGCTCCTTGATGCGGCCGGTGATGACGAGGTGGCCGTCCTCGTCGAGCGCGCCCTTGTCGCCGGTGTGCAGCCAGCCGTCGGAGGTCAGCGTGCGCGCCGTCTCCTCGGGCAGGTTGTGGTAGCCGTCCATCACGCCGGGACCCTTGATCATGATCTCGTCGTTCTCGCCCAGCTTGACCTCGCTGCCGGGGAAGACCGGGCCGACGGTGCCGAACTTGTTCTGGTCGGGGTGGTTGACGAACGAGCCGGCGGAGGTCTCGGTCAGGCCGTAGCCCTCGAGGATCTTGATCCCGGCCGCGCCGAACCACTCCGCGATGTCGCGGTTGAGGGCCGCGGCGCCGGAGATGAAGAACCGGACGTTGCCGCCGAAGCGGTCGCGGATCTTGGAGAAGACGAGCTTGTCGAACAGGCCGTGCTGCACCTTCAGGCCGAGCGGGACGGACTTGCCCTCCCGCTTGAGCCGCTCCACCTCCAGGCCGACCTTGAAGGCGCTCTTGAAGATCTTCTCCTTGGCCCCGCCCTCGGCCGCCTGCATGGTGACGATGCGGCCGTGCGCCTTCTCGAAGATGCGCGGTGCGGCACCCATGAAGGTCGGCTTCACCACGCCCAGGTTGTCGACGATCTTGTCCACGCGCCCGTCGATGGCGGCCGCGAAGCCGCACGCCATCTGGGTCGACATGAGCACCTTGCCGAACGAGTGGGCCATCGGCAGCCAGCGGAACTCGAGGTCGTCGGGCCCCAGGATGCCCTGCGCCCGGATCGCCTCCCCCTCGTAGACCCACGAGGAGTGGCGCAGCCGCACGCCCTTGGGGCGACCGGTGGTGCCCGAGGTGTAGATCAGGGTGGCGAGCTGGTCGGGCCGGATCGCCTGCGAGGTCGTGCGGACCACGTCGGGCTGCTCGGCGAGGAGGCCGGTGCCCAGCGCGGCGAGGTCGTCGAGGGTGATGATCCAGTCGCCGTCGGCCTTGCCGTCGAACGTCACCACCTTGCTGACGTGGGGCAGCTCGGCGCGGTGCGCGGTGAGCTTGGCGAGCTGCTCGTCGTCCTCGGCGAACACGACGCGGCTCTCGGAGTCACCGAGGATGTACGTCGTGTCCTCGGCGTTGGTGGTCGGGTAGACGGTCGTGGTCGCTCCGGCGGCGCACATGATCGCCAGGTCGGCGAGGATCCACTCGTAGCGGGTGCCGGAGGCGATGCCGACGCGCTGCTCGGGCTGCACGCCGAGCGCGATCAACCCGGCGGCGAGGGCCTCGACCTTGTCGCCGGCCTGCTTCCAGGTGACGGACTCCCAGGCCTCTCCGCGGGGGAACCGGAACGCCTCGGCGTCGGGGGTGGCGGCGACGCGGTCGAAGAACTGGACGGCCACGTTGGCCGGCATCGTGTCGAGAAAGGCCGTGTCGATGGTGATCGGCATCTGTTACCTACTCATTCGTCGGAGCATGGCGCGGCCGCGCCACAGCGGGGGCAAAGCTGACTGGCCTGTAACCTAGATCACTCTGTTTACCGGGTGGTAGCAAACCGCCCAATTGTCCGGACCACGGACGGGAATCGATCGGCGACGGGTCGAGCGGCGTCAGTCCTGCACAGCCTTGGTGACGGCGATGCAGCGGGTGATCCAGTCCTGCTCGTCGGCGGTGAGCGCACGTCGCATGCGCCGCGCGTCCTGCACGGCCCACCCGGCGTTGAGCACCATCCGGACCACCACCCAGTCGCGCGCCCGTTCCTCGTCGAGACCCCCCGCGTCGACGAGCGCGTGGAAGCGGCGCCGGAGCCCGTCGCGCACGGACCCGACCGCCAGGGGACCGCTCAGCTCGTCCATCCGGTTCCACAGCATCGGGGCGGGCTCGTAGTGCGGGTCGCCGGCCATCGGCTTGGGGTCGATGGCCAGCCACTCCCCCGAGCTGCCGGCCATCACGTTGGCGTAGTGCAGGTCGCCGTGCACGACGACGGGTCGCCGCTCGTCGGCCAGCAGGTCCGCTCCGAGCGAGCGTGCCTGCTCGACGTACCTCCGCGGGATCGGCACGTCACGGCCCAGCTCGTCGAGCTCGCGCAGCCACTGCTCGACGTACGAAGCCACGGTGGCCAGCTGCGGCAGCGCCGGGACGTGCAGCCGGCCGTAGAGGTCGCCGACCACCTCGCACGCCTCGACGTCCCACACGTCGCCCAGGTCGGGGCCGGGGAGCCAGTCGAGCAGCAGGGCCCGGCGGCGCGGGTCAGCACGCAGGAGGCGTACAGCGCCGTCGCCACCCCACCTCTGCAGCGCCAGCCCCTCGTGCAGCGACTCCTCGTCACCGTCGAACGACACCTTGAGCGCGGCGGCCGAACCGTCGGCGTCGGTGACCGGCACGACGATGGAGCAGAAACCGTGCAGGGGGGCGGCGACCGGCGTGAGGTGCCACTCCGCGAGGAGGTCGGCCGTCAGCCTCGACAGGCGGTCGAGCCAGCGTCCCCAGTCCTCGCCGAGCTCGCGCTGGGACAGCAGGCCCGGAGGGATCGGGACGCTCATCCGATGAGCGCGAAGGGGAGCACGCACCCCACCAGCGCCAGGACGATCCCGAGGAGGTACGGCAGCGCGCGGGCGTGGGTCCAGCCCACGACGAAGCAGGCGATCGCCGGAAGGGCGAGCACCGGCGCGAGCAGGGACCACGGGTTCTCGCCACCGCTGTATACGACCGCGAGATGGACGTAGGTGAGCAGCAGGACCGAACCGACGGCGACCACCAGCCGGTTGAGGTAGAAGACGTTGCTGTGGGTGAGCCGCCACCGGAAGGCAGCCAGCAGGCCCGGCTCAGCCACGGCGTCGCTCCTCACCCGTCCGCCGCTGGAGGTCGTGCAGGAGATCGGCGAGCTCGTCGTCCTCGCGCACGAGCTGTTCGACGCCCTCGGAGAGCTCGCGCCCGAAGCGCTCGCGGTGCTCCACGGCCGTCCAGTGGTCGTCCTCCCCGGAGTAGACCGCGCGCCAGGTGGTCTGCCCGTCGAGCACCCGCTGGACCAAGGCCCGGTCCTGCGCCGGCACCTGGCCGTTGGCGGCGTCGTGGCGCAGCTCGGCCATCGCCGCCTCGCGGTCCGCGCGGGCCCGCTCGACCCGAGGCGCGAGGTCGGCCTTGACCTGCTCCATCCGGTCGCGGAACGCCGCCGTCTCGGCGCGCAACCGGCTCACGGTGGTGCGCAGCTCGGCCATGTCCGCCTCGCGGCCGTTGCGCGACATCACTCGCCCCTCGGGAAGGACGGCAGGTGGCCCGCCGCGTCGTCGGCCTGGTCACCCACGTCGGAGTTGTTCTTCACGGTCGAGCCGAGCAGCACGAAGTCCAGGCCGCGCATGACCACCGACACCGCGGCGGCGGTCTTGGTCAGTGCGGGGATGAGGTCGGCGAGCTCCTCGAGGATCCGGATCACGTCGCGGGCCAGGGTGATGATCTCGCGGATCCGGCGCCCGCCGGTGAGGATCTCCTTGCCGAGCTTGGCCAGGCTGCCTGCGAAGTACATGCACAGGTCGTCGATCAGGCTCAGGATGCCCGCCACGGCCTCCATCGCGGCCTTGGTGGCGGCGAGCATGTCGCCGATCGCCATCTGGACCATCCCAACGCACTCCGAGGCGTCGGCCAGGTTGTCGCCGAAGTCCTCGAGCCTCGCGGTGAGCGCCTCGGCAGCGTCCCCGGTCCACACCTCGGGGACGGCAGCGGCCATCGCGCGGTAGTTGTCGGCGAGGATCCCGGCGGCCATGCCGGTGCGCCGCCAGTCCTCGGCGATGACGCTGACGGTGGAGAAGTCTCCCGCGAGCTTGTCGAAGAGCGCGTCGAGCAGGTTGATCCCGATCTTCTCGAGGACCCAGTTGATGCCGCGCACGACGAAGCCGCAGTTGGCCTTGATCTGCTCGACCAGGTCGCCGTCGGCGCCGGCCGGGGAGGAGACCAGGACGCCGCTCGGATCGCGCAGGGTGACGGCGTAGCTCATCGTTCCCTCCGCTTCCGGTCGAGGTACTCCTGCATCGTCTCCTCGTCGTCCATCGCCTGCTCGTTCTCGCCCGCGTGGTGGATCGCGTTGGTCGTGGCCTCGATCGCGTCCAGGGGCGCCAGCGGCGAGTGGGTCGGGGTGTGCGACGCGGCGTGCTGGGGCGGGTTCGGACCGGAGCCGCGGATCTCGTCGTCGACCTCCGGCGAGTTCATGACCGAGTGCACGGTGTTGCCCGCCGTGAGCGGCCCCTTCGCCGGGTCGGACCAGCCGGGCACGTCCATCCCGGGCCCCGTGCCGGGCACCACCTGCTCGGTCCGGACCTGCAGGGTGGTCTGTGACTGTGCGACGTCGCGGTCGGCGTGCAGGATGTCGCGGCGCGCGTCGGCGATCGCGTCCTCGAGCTCGAACGCCGCGTGGTAGGCGTCGTCGAGGCACTGCAGCAGGTCGTTGTAGGCCGACGTGTACTCGCCCTTGAACAGGCCGAGGAACCCACGGAAGGCGTCCGTGCGCTCCATCGCGGAGCCCCACCCGACGAACGAGTGGGTCGAGGAGGTCTGGCTGCCCAGCTCGTGCATCGTGTGCACGACCTGCGCGCTGCCCTCCCGTGAGATGGACACGTCCCTGGCCACGTCGTACCCCCTGTTTTCTCGACGCCGCGGCACACTCTGCCACGAGGCCCCTGCTGGTGGCGGGACGGTGCGCCGGAGTGCCACGCTGGTGGCATGAGCATGCGTGAGCAGCCGTGGTCGGACGACCCGCCGTCGCACGGCCGGATCCTGGTCCTCACCGACAACCCGATCTCCCGCGCGATCGCCCTCATCGCGTCCACGGTGGGGCGCGACGTCGTCGTGGAGGCCGCGGACGACGGAGGCCCCGGCCTGGCGCCCGAGGCCGGGGACGCCGTCGTGCTGTGCGACCACGACGCCCCGGACGCGCCGAGTGTCCTGCGCGCGGCACTCGCGTCGGAGGCGTCGTACGTCGCCATGATGGCGAGCCGGCGCCGGGCGGCCGGCCTGCTCGAGGAGCTGGCCGGGGAGGGTGTCGACGTCTCGACCCTGCACGTCCCGGCCGGGCACGACCTGGGCGGGAAGGCTCCCGGTGAGATCGCGCTCTCCGTCGTCGCGGAGATCGTTGCCGAGTCCCACGGTCGTCGCGGCGGCCCGCTGCGCGGCTGACCCGTGGCGCTCTCCTGGGACGACCTCGCGGCCGGG
>CAZDAO010000190.1:5844-7047 GCA_964503015.1 uncultured Nocardioides sp.
GGCCCCGACGGACGGACGTACGTCACCCTCCCCGACGCACCGCCGCCCCGCACCCTCGAGGGCGTCCGGCTGCTGCCCGAGTTCGACGCGCTGATGTGCGGCTACGACCCCGCCGGCCGGATCCGCTTCGCCACCCGCGAGCACCTCGACCGACTGTGGGTCGGCGCCAACGGGATGGTGCTCCCGCCGCTGCTCGTGGACGGCCGGATCACCGGCTTCTGGCGCGCCGCCGGCTCCGCGAGGCGACGTCCCCTCGAGGTCGTGTGGTTCGCCGGGACCCGCAAGCCGCGGAAGGCCGAGCTCGACGCGCCGGTCCGGGCGCTGGAGGCCGGTCTCGGGATCACCGTCACCGACGTGACGTTGACGCGGGAGCAGGTCTAGGAACGGTCCAGCGAGACGACCGCGACCGTGCACCGGCCGACGACCTCGCCCGGACCGACCACCAGGCTCCCGGCCGGGGTCCCTTCCGTGCCGCCCTTCAGCACGAACGCCGACTGGTCGCCGGCCAGCGGCAGGGTCGACGTACGCCCGAGCTCGAGGACGGTCACGTGGGGCACGACCGCGGGGTCGGCGATGACGTTGAGCGCGCGGACCGGGCCCTCGGGCACCGCGGCCCGGACGGCGGCGTCACCGGAGAACGCGAACGGCCGGTGCGGCTCCACCACGTGGTCCTCGCCGTCGACGACGAGGGCCAGCACGGGGCCGTCGACGACGGTCAACAGCCGTCGGCGGCCCGGGAACGTCGAGAACGGGCCGTCCCGGTCGATGTCGGCGAGGCTGATCCGCCACGAGCCGTCCTCGGCGACGAGCAGCTCGCGCGTCGTGCCACCGCCGTTGGGCCACGGCCGCGGCACGACGTCCTCGGACCGGACGACCTTCCCCACCGGGAGTCGCTACTTCTTGCCGGACTTGTCCGAGGGCTGCGTCGTGGCGAGCGCCGCGACGAACGCCTCCGGCGGGACCTCGACCGAGCCGATGTTCTTCATCCGCTTCTTGCCGGCCTTCTGCTTCTCCAGCAGCTTGCGCTTGCGGCTGATGTCACCGCCGTAGCACTTGGCCAGGACGTCCTTGCGGATCGCGCGGATGTTCTCGCGGGCGATCACCCGGGCACCGATCGCGGCCTGGATCGGCACCTCGAACTGCTGGCGCGGGATGAGGTCCTTGAGCTTGGAGGCCATCATCACGCCGTAGGAGTAGGCCGCC
>CAZDAO010000191.1:0-7003 GCA_964503015.1 uncultured Nocardioides sp.
GGTGCCGCGTCCGCGTCAGGCGGGGTGGAGCAGCCCGTCGAGGTGGGCGCGCACGTCCTCGGGAGTTCCGGTGCCGTGCACGCGGATGAGCTCGGCCAGTGCCGGGTGGTCGCGGGCGAGCAGGTCGGCCGCGCGCAGGAGGTCCTGACCGGACGCGACCGCCCGGAGCAGCTCGGCGGTCGTGGGCTCGGCAGGCGCACGCACGGCAGCACCGGTGAGCGTGGTGGAGTCCTCCTGGCGGATCTGCTCGAGCCGTACGGCCACCTCGCTGTGCGCCAGGCCGGCGGAGACGTCCTCGGAGAGCTCGACCAGGGCACGCAGCCGCTGCACGGCGAGCGGGTTGCCGATCGTCGTACGGCGTCCGCTCGCCAGCTGCGAGAGCATCGGGGCACTGACGCCGATGGTGCGCGCGACCGCCGCCTGGGTGAGCCCCAGCGTGCTGGTCACCCGCTCCACGACGTCGCCGATGGCAGCTCCGTAGAGCTCCTGCTGGCGGCGGCGGGCCTGCACCGGTCCGCCCTCCGTGGCTGTGGCCATGCGCCGAGGATAACAAGTGCACATGGTGTGTTTGCGATTGCGAACGCGGGGTAGAACGGCTGCAGGAGGTAGACCATGACCGAGCAGACGCCGACGACCCACCCCACCGCCAGGAGGGTGCTCGCCGCGCTCGCCGCGCTGACCCTGCTGGTGCTCGGCACCGCGCTGGGGGCCAGCGCCCCGTCGACCGCCGCGGACGCCCCGGCGGCAGACGACACCGCGGCCGACACGGAAGCCGACACGGGGGCCGACACCGCCTACGCGCGGATGATCCTCGTGCTCGACGCGTCCGGCTCGATGGCGGAGCCCGCGGCCGGCGGCACGACCAAGATCGAGGCGGCCAAGCAGGCACTCGGCACGGTCGTCGACGGCCTGCCGGAGGAGGCGTACGTCGGCCTCCGCGTCTACGGCGCGAAGGTGTTCTCCCGCGACCAGAAGGGCGCGTGCACCGACTCCCAGCTGGTCGTCGACCCCGGCACCGACAACCGCGACCAGCTGCGGACCGCGCTCGCCCGCTACGAGCCCTACGGCGAGACGCCCATCGGCTACGCCCTGCGCAAGGCGGCCCGCGACCTCGGCGGCGAGTCGACCCGCTCGATCGTGCTGGTCTCCGACGGCATCGCCACCTGCGAGCCCGACCCCTGCGTCGTCGCGGGCGAGCTGGCCGAGAGCGGCATCGACCTGCAGATCGACGTCGTCGGCCTGAGCGTCGACGCCGGGGCCCGGGCGCAGCTGCGCTGCGTGGCCGCGAAGGGCAACGGCACCTACTACGACGCCGAGGACGCCGACGACATCGTCGAGAGCCTGGAGACCGCCACTGACCGGGCCCTGCGGCCCTTCGCGCTCGACGGGATCCCGCTGGCCGGGGGTGACGCCACCGACCCCACGCCCGTCGAGGTGGGGCTCTGGAGCGACAAGGTCGGCACGACGCCGCAGACCTCCGAGCGGTGGTTCTCCTACACCCGCACCATCCCCGGCTCGACCGTCCGCGTCGGCCTGTCCAGCCTCGGCGGCGACCCCGGCGAGTGGGACACCGTGCAGCTCGCCACGAGCACGCCGACCGGCGACCCGTGCGGCACCGACAGCGGGATGAAGAGCATCGTCTCCGCCGAGCTCCTCGGGACCGAGGTCGCCGCGGGCGGGCCGCTCGGCCCCGAGGGCTGCGCGACCTCCGACGAGGTGCTGATCAAGGTGTCGCGGTCGATGGCCGGCCTCGGGCGCGGTGCGTCGCCGTTCAGCCTGCAGGTGGTCGAGGAACCACCGGCGGACTCGACCGCGCTGCCCGAGCAGGACACGTGGAGCGACATCGTGCTCGACCCGCCGACGACGACCGGCAAGCCCACCGACGTCATCGGCGGCGACTCCTTCGCCACCGCGCCCGTGCTGACCGACGGTGCCTACCGCGGCTCCATCGTGCCCGGCGAGACGCAGGCCTTCCGCGTCGAGCTCGGCTACGGCCAGAAGCTCAGCGTCCGCCTGCGCACACCGCCCGCGTCACCGTCCCTGCGCGAGGAGGTCGGCTTCCGGGGCCCGTTCGCCTCCGTCCAGGTCTTCAGCCCCATGCGCGGCCGGGTCGCGATGAGCGGCGAGGGCATCAACACCACCGGGTTCGGCACGGCGGACTCGTCCGGGCAGCTCGGCGCCCAGACGCCGGAGGTCCGCTTCAACAACCGCGACAGCGCCGCGATGCTGAGCACCAGCCTGCCCGGCTACTACTACGTGGTCTACGCCGCCGACGCCGACGTCGAGGGCGACACCTACGAGATGCCGTTCCGGCTCGACCTGCAGGTGCGCGGCGAGGAGTCCGGCGCACCGGAGTACGTCGACGGGCAAGCGCTCGTCACCGGGACCGACGCTCCTCTCGGGGCGCCCGCGACCGCCTCCACCGAGAGGACGGAGGAGCCGACCGACGAGCCGACCGACGAGCCGACGGAGGGGTCGACCACGGACCCGGACGCCACCGCCGAGGCGGGTGCGCAGGACACGGGCAGCGGGTCAGACGACGACACGCCGTCGACCGCGACGCTGGCGGCGGCCGGCGGGTTGTGCGCGGTCGCGCTGGGATGCGTCGCCCTCGCCGTCACCCTGCTCCGCGGCCGGCGCGGCTGACGGCGGCCGCGCGGCGTCAGCCGAGGAGCAACCAGGCAGCGCCGACCAGGCACGCCGCTGCGACGACGAGCAGCACCACGGCGAGCGTGCGCCGGTCGGCCCCCGCGGCCGAGGTCGCGACCGGCTGTGACGCGGCGGACGGGCTCGGGCCGGCGGTCCCGCGGTCGGGGTGCCGCGTTGCGCCGTCGTCGTCGAGCGTCCTGCGCGGACGGACCCGCGTGGGCTGGCCGGGCGCACCTTCGAGCTGGTCGAGCACCACCACGGGCTCGGCGGGCGCGGGCGTGCCGGTCAGGTCGAGTGCGAGGAGGCGGTCGCGGAGGACGGTCGCGGAGGGCGGGCGGGCCGTCGGGTCGGGGTCGGCAGCCCCGAGGAGCAGGGAGGCGAGCGGCGACAGGCTCGGCTCGGCCGCGACCAGTGCGGCGACGGCCTCACGGGTGCGCGGCGGGCGGGTGCCGCTCAGCATCTCGAGCCCGACCATGCCGGCGGCGTACAGGTCCTGCGCGACCGCGGGGTCGGCGCCGGCGAGCTGCTCAGGTGCCATGTAGCCGGGCGAGCCGATCACCTGGCTGGCGACGGTGAGCCGCGGGTCGTCCACCCGGGCCGAGATCCCGAAGTCGGTGAGCAGCAGGTGCGGACGGGCGGCGCCGGTGGCCTGCAGGAGCAGGTTGGCCGGCTTGACGTCGCGGTGCACGACCCCCGCCGCGTGCACCGCCTCGAGCGCCGTGAGCAGCTGGACGACCAGCTCGCGCACCCAGGTCGCGGGGAGGGCGCCGTGGTCACCGATCAGGGTGGCGACCGAGCCCCCTCGCACCAACGGCATGGTGAACAGCACCCGGTCGTCCTCCCCCGCCCACGACAGCGGGGTGACGACGTGGTCGTGGTCGATGCGGGTGGCCTGCTCCCGCATGAACCGCAGCAGCGAGGTGGAGTCGGACTGCCGCAGCACCTTGCCGGCGTACACCTGCTGGTCGCGGCGGTCGTGCACGATCCACACCGAGCCCATCCCGCCGTCGGCGATGGGCTCGACCAGCTCGAACCGCCCGGCGAAGACCTCCCCCATGTCGGCCCGCCTCAGAGGGTCTCGAAGCGGATCCCGGCCCCGCGCAGGCGAGCGAGCAGCGCGTCGCCCATCGCGACCGCCGGGGTGACCTGGCCGGAGGTGTCGGGGTTGTCGTCGAGGGCCAGGCAGAGTGCGGACTCGGCGAGCATCTTCGCGGTCTCGGTGTAGCCGGGGTCGCCGCCGGAGACCCGGGTGTGCACGGTCTGCCCGCCGCCCTCGCCGACGAAGTCGACGGTGAACCACGACTTCTCGCGCTTGGCGACGTCGGGCCCCGAGCCCTGCGGCACCTTGCTCAGCAGCAGCTCGCGCAGCGGCTTGACCTGCGCGGCGAGCGAGAGCGCCCCGACGCCGGCCGCACCCCCGGCGGCGTAGCGCAGGGTCTTGGTGCCGGCCCAGTGGGAGTACCGGAACTCCGGGCCGTACGCCGTCAGCGCGGCGCCGCTGCGCGCCACGATGATCGGGTCGATGGTCGGCAGCGGGAGCAGCCAGTAGCCGAGCACCGGGTCGCGGTGCGGCTTGCCGCCGACCGACCGCGAGCTGCGGCCCTCGGGCCGGGCCTCCACGCGGCGACGGGCGGCGTACGTCCTCCGCATCTCCTTGGCGCGGGCGAACTGGTTGAGCGCGGAGTGGAACGTGCCACCGGAGAAGGTGCCGCCCGAGCGCACCACACCCCGCAGCGTGATCGGCTGGTCGGACGGCAGCTGCTGCACGGTGAAGAAGGCGCCGAGGTCGTGCGGGATCGAGTCGAAGCCGCACGCGTGCATGAGGCGGGCACCGGTGCGCACGGCCGTGTTGTGGTGCTCGAGGAACATCCGGTCCACGAACTCCGGCTCGCCGGTCAGGTCGACGTAGTCGGTGCCCGCCTCGGCACAGGCGGCGACCAGCGGCGCGCCGTGGGTGAGGTAGGGGCCGACGGTGGAGATGACCACCCGGGCGCCGCGGGCCACGTCGGCGAGCGCGGCGGGGTCGGCCGCGTCGGCGACCAGCACCTCCACGTCAGCCGCACCGAGGTCGCCGAGCCGCCGGCGTACGGCCTCGAGCTTGTCGGCGTTGCGGCCGGCGATCGCCCAGCGCAGCCCGGCGGGCGCGTGCTCGGCGAGGTAGTCGGCGGTGAGGCCACCGGTGAAGCCGGTGGCACCGAACAGCACGAGGTCGAGGTCGCGGTCGTCACTCATCGCGCCATCGTGTCAGACGGAACCAGCCCTCCCCCGGGCCCGTCCCACCCGGCAAAGCAGCACCGAGCAGCAGCACCGGAGCCACCTCCGGGCACGTCACGAGGGGAGCAGGCGCCATGGGTCTGCGCAGGATCGGCACCAGCGTCGCGGCCACCACCGGCCTGCTCGCGGCGGCGGCAGTGGGGTACGCCGTGGGCGCCGGCCGCGGCCCGGACGAGCCGCCGCCGGCCGACCCGCCGATCGTGCTGGCCAACGCCGACCTGACCACGCCCGCGAGCTGCGAGGAGCTGCTCGACTCCTACATCGACCGGGCGCTCGACCAGGTCGGGCCGCACGGCTGGGGCGGCGGCGGGCCGATCGTCATGTTCGACGCGCAGGCCGGCGCCGAGGCGAGCGCCCCCACGGCGTCGTCCGGCACGCTCCGCTCGTCGGTGAAGACGTCGCGATCGGTGAGCAACGAGTCCGGGACCAACGTCCAGGAGGTCGGCGTCGACGAGTCCGACGTGGTGAAGGTCGCGGGCAGCCTGCTGCTACGGCTGCGCGACGGCGTGCTCGTCGCCTACGACGTCTCCGGCGACCGGCCCACGGAGCTGTCCTCGACCCCCATCGACGACGCGCGCGGCAACGGCTGGCCGGGCGACCCGGGCGGCGAGCTGGTCCTCGTCGACGGCCGTGCGGTCGTCATCGGCACGTCGGACGACGGCCTCCAGTCGACCATCACCACGGTCGACCTGGCCGACCCGACCTCCCCCAGCATCGTCGACGCCACCACCCTGCGTGGCCGCGCCTCGGCGGTGCGGCTGCACGGCGACGTGGTCCGGGTCGTCGTCCAGAACGGCCTGCCCGAGCTGGACTTCACCTACCCCGGGAGCAAGCTCGGCGAGCTGACCTCGCGGATGCGCAACCGTGCGCTGGTCCGCGACACCACGCTCGCCGACTGGTTGCCGACCGTCGACGGCGACCCGGTCGTCGACTGCGCGGACGTCGCGGTGCCCGACGACGAGGACCTGCCGCTCGGCACCACCACCGTGCTGGCCTTCGACCCGGCCGCGCCGACCGACCGGACGTCGACCGCGGTCGCGACCGACTCCGACACGTCGTACTTCTCGACCGACCGGTTCTACCTCGCCGGCGCGTCAGCGATGTGGGGGTGGGACGACTGCTGGGACTGCCGCACCGGGATCGGGGGGATGCCGGACGGCACCACGCCGATCTTCGCCTTCGCGCTCGACGGGACGGACGCGACGTACGTCGCCTCCGGTGAGGTCGAGGGCACCATCGCCGACCGGTGGTCGATGGACGCGGTCGGCGGATCGCTCCGCGTGGCCGTCGGCCCGAGCAGCGAGACCGGCAACTTCAACTCCGTCATCACGCTGCGCGAGGACGGCTCGAAGCTGCTCGAGGACGGTCGCGTCGACGACCTCGGCGTGGACGAGCAGATCAAGTCCGTGCGGTGGTTCGACGACCTGGCGATCGTGGTGACCTTCCGGCAGACCGACCCGCTCTACGCGATCGACCTGTCGGACCCGGCGGACCCGCGCCTGCTCGGCGAGCTGAAGATCCCCGGCTTCTCGGAGTACCTCCACCCGCTCGGCGAGCACCGGCTGCTCGGCATGGGCCAGGACGCGACGACCGACGGCATGACGCTCGGGGCGCAGGCGGCGCTCTTCGACGTCACCGACCTGACGGACCCGCGACAGCTCGACGTGGTGCGCTACGCCAAGGGCACCGTGGCCGCGGCCGGCACCGACCCGCGACAGCTCACCTGGCTGCCCGAGCAGCGGGTCGTGCTCACCGTCGTCTCCCGCGGCTGGACCGGCACCACCGGCTGGGTCTCGGTGCTCTCGCTCGACGACGGCCGGATGACCAACCGGATGGTCGAGGTCGAGCACGGCACCGACGTCGCCGACGTACGGCTGGTGCCGCTCGCGTCGGGCAAGGTCGCCCTCGTCACCGGCGAGGACGTCTCGTTCTTCCCCATCGGTGGTTGAGGCGCGAGCGCAGACCCCTCGGTGGTTGAGGCGCGAGCTTCCCCCTCGGTGGTTGAGGAGCGACCTTCCCCCTCGGTGGTAGAGGCGCGAGCGCAGCGAGCCTCGAAACCACGCCCCCGACGATGGTTTCG
>CAZDAO010000192.1:0-6998 GCA_964503015.1 uncultured Nocardioides sp.
TGGAGGTCGGCGACGCGTTCACCTGGAACGGCTACGCCGTCGACGACGGCTGGACGCTCGAGGGCGTCGAGCGCTCCGTCAACGCCGAGACGGTCACCACTCCCCAGGTGCGGGGCACGATCACCAACAAGAGCGACGAGGCCCGCACCGCGATCTTCCAGATGGTGTTCTCCGCCGACGGCGACCCCGTCGCGACGGTCAACTGCTCGGCGGCCAAGATGGAGACCGACCAGGCGATGCCCTTCGAGTGTCCCGGGCTGAGCGCGACCATGCCGGAGGACTACGACGCCGTGGTCGTGCAGGAGCTCAGCCGAGACACCAGCTCCTCCTGACGTGGGCGACCAATCTCTGGAGGTCGTCGCCTTCCTGGTCCTCGCCGCGCTCGTGGCGGGATTCGTCGACGCGGTCGTCGGTGGCGGCGGCCTGGTGCAGCTGCCCGCGCTGCTCGTCGGCCTCCCCGGCGCGTCGGTGGTGCAGATCGCGGCGACCAACAAGCTCGCCTCGTTCTGCGGCACCTCGATCAGCGCGGCGACCTACGTCCGGCGCATCCGGCCCGACCCGCGCACCTTCCTGCCGCTGATGCTGGCCGCGTTCGCCGGCTCGGCCGGCGGTGCGCTGGTGGCGTCGCTGCTGCCGCGCAGCGCCTTCGACCCGATCATCCTGGCGGTGCTCGTGCTGGTCGGCGGTTACGTCTGGTTCAAGCCGAGCGTCGGCGAGCTCACCAGCCTCCGCTTCCAGGGCGGCCAGCACCTGACCGCGGTGGTGCTGACGGGCCTGGCGATCGGGTTCTACGACGGCGCGATCGGTCCGGGGACCGGGTCGTTCCTCGTCTTCGCCCTGGTGGGCCTGCTGGGCTACAACTTCCTCGAGGCCTCGGCCAAGGCCAAGCTCGCCAACTGGGCCACCAACCTGGCCGCGCTGGTCGTCTTCGTGCCGCAGGGCGCGGTGATCTGGCAGCTCGCGCTTCCGATGGCCGCCGCCAACATCACCGGCGGCTACCTCGGCGCCCGGCTGGCGATGGCGAAGGGCTCCCGGTTCGTCCGGGTGTTCTTCCTCGTCGTCGTCAGCGGCTTCGTCGTACGGCTCGGCGGGGGCCTGCTCGGCTGGTGGTGAACCGGGCCCCGTGGGGTGCGGGCGGTAGCCTCCACCCGTGCGCGCGGTCTCGGCAGTCGACAGGTTCCAGCGCCGCCATCCCGTCCTGGGCTTCCCGCTCGCGGTCGTCTACAAGTACTTCGACGACCAGGGGCCCTACCTCGCCTCGGCGCTGACCTACTACGCCTTCATCGCGATCTTCCCGCTGATGCTGCTCGGCACCTCGATCCTCGGCCTGATCCTGCGGGGCGAGCCCCAGTGGCAGGAGCAGATCCTCAACTCCGCGCTGTCGCAGTTCCCGATCATCGGTGACGAGCTCGGCCGTCCGGAGGGCCTGCAGGGTTCGGTGGCGGGTGTCGCGGTCGGTGCCACCGCCGCGCTCTACGGCGCGATGGGCCTCGGCCAGGCGCTGCAGAACACCCAGCACGTGGCGTGGTCGGTCCCGCGCAACAGCCGGCCCAACCCGATCTACGCGCGGGTCAAGACCCTCGTCCTGCTGGTCACCGCCGGCGTCTCGCTGCTGGCGGTGACGATCGTGTCGACCGTGGCGAGCACCACCGACGTGTTCACCGAGGTGCTCGGCTCCGGCATCCAGCTCTTCGTGCCGCTGGTGACCGTGGCGGTCGTCGGGACCTTCCTCACCCTGCTCTTCCGGTTCGCGGCCACGGGGCAGCACTCCTTCCGGCGGGCGGCGCCGGGCGGCTACTCGCTGGCGATCATGTGGCAGCTGCTGCAGCTGGCCGGTGCCGCGTACGTCGACAACGTGCTGGTCGACACCTCGTCGATGACCAAGACGTTCGGTCTCGTCCTCGGCCTGATCGGCTTCCTCTGGATCGGCGCGGTGATGGCGGTCCTGGCCACGGAGATCAACGTGGTCGGCGCGCGCCGGCTGTGGCCGCGGGCCCTGCTCACCCCCTTCACCGACAACGTCGAGCTGACCGACGCCGACCGTCGGGCGTACGCCGCCTACGCACGGATGCAGCGCCACAAGGGGTTCGAGAAGGTGTCCGTGGTCTGGGAGCCCGGTCCCCTCGAGCGCCGCACGCAGGCCGACCCGGACGACCCGGCGTGACGTCGTACGTCACCGTGGCGCGTGCGGCCGAGGCGGAGGTCGAGGACCGCGGCTCGCGCTTCCTCTGCACGCTCCGCCGGGTGGCCGACGAGGACGAGGCGCGTGCGCTGGTCGCCGGCCTGCGCCGCGAGCACTGGGACGCGCGGCACCACTGCTCGGCCTTCGTCCTCGGTCCGCGCGGCGAGGTGCAGCGCTCCTCCGACGACGGGGAGCCGGCCGGGACCGCCGGGGCGCCGATGCTCGACGTGCTGCGCGGCGCGCAGGTCAGCGACGTCGCCGCGGTGGTCACGAGGTGGTTCGGCGGCACCCTCCTCGGCGCCGGCGGCCTGGTCCGGGCCTACGGCGACGCGGTCCGGGCCGCGCTCGCGGAGGCCGGAAGGGTGCGCCGGTCGCTGCTCACCGAGCTGGCCCTCGACCTCGACCACGCCGACGCCGGTCGGGTCGAGGGGGAGCTGCGCTCCCGAGGCGTGACCGTGCTGGACGTGGCCTACGACGCTCGCGTGCGGCTGCTGCTCGCCGCCCGAGGGGCGGAGGTCGACCGGGTGGCCGAGGCGGTCGCTGCCGCCACCGGCGGGCGGCAACGACCCGTCGCAGTGGGCGAACGCTGGGTCGACGGACCTACCTGACGTCGCCGTCGACGTAGACCCAGCGCCCGGCGCGCTGCTCGAACCGGCTGACCTCGTGCATCCGTCCGCCCTCCCACGAGGCGACGAACTCCACGGTGTCGCCCTCCGTCGCGAGCACCTCCAGTCCGGCCCACCGGGTGCGCGGGTCAGGCGTGGTGTCGTCGGGTCGGGTGCGGGGGTGCCAGGTGCGGAAGAGGTGGTCGGCGTCGCCGAGGACGTGGGCGGTGTAGCGCGACCGCATCAGCTGCTCTGGTGAGGCCGCCTGCTCGCGGTTGGCCAGCAGCGGCCCGCAGCAGGCGCCGTACGTCGCTCCGGTTCCGCACGGGCAGGGAGGCGTCGGCACGATGGCGAGGGTAGTCGCCTCCGGGGCGGGGCTCCTCTTGGCGTACTTTTGCAATGGTGTAATCATGTAAGAACTGAAGAAGGGGTACCGACATGACGGTGCGAGACGACGAGGGCCGCGGCCGCCGCGGCCGGCGCGGTGGGTGGCAGGTCGCCGACCTCCCCCCGGCGGACGACGCGGGCGACTGGTTCCGCGGCCGACTGCCCGACGACTGGTTCAGCGACGTCGAGGTCCGCACGGACCGCGAGGAGATCACGGTGCTGGGCACGCTCAGCGAGACGCTGGCGGCCGGTGCCGCCGGCGCCGAGGCGGAGGGCCGGATCAGCCGGTTCCGGGCCGACACCAAGGCCGAGCGCATCGAGATCGCCTTGGAGGCGCAGGCCCGCTACCAGCGCAAGGTCTCGTGGGGCGTGCGGCTCGGCGACACCGAGGCCCTGTTCACCCACGTGGCGGCGCCGGTGATGACGAGGCTCCGCCAGCCAGAGCGGCAGGTGCTGGACACGCTGGTCGACGCCGGGGTGGCCCGCTCCCGCTCCGACGCCCTGGCGTGGTCGGTCCGGCTCGTCGGCGAGCACGCCGAGGAGTGGCTGGGTCAGCTGCGCGACGCGATGGCCGAGGTCGACAAGCTCCGCGGCGAGGGCCCGGCCCTCTGACGCAGCGAACCGACCGACGGACCGAGCACGATGCCCGTCCCATGCCGCCCGCCTGACGAGTGGCGTACGACGAGCGTTCGGTCCGCCCGTCGGTCCGTCGTGGCGTGGCGAAACCCGTGGCCCGACCCGGGCCCCGGCCGCTAGCGTCCCGGCCATGACGATCGAGCGGCCGGAGCCGTCCTTCAGCAACGACGAGGTCGGGATGCTGCGCAGCTTCCTCGACCACTACCGCGCGACGATCCGGCTGCAGGCCTCCGGGCTGACCGACGCGCAGCTCGACCAGCCGCTGCCGCCCAGCGACCTGACCCTGGGTGGAATGCTCAAGCACCTGGCGTTCGTCGAGGACTACTGGTTCTCCTACAACCTCGCGGGGAACGACCCCGCGCCGCCCTGGGACGCCGCGCCGTGGGACGACGACGAGGACTGGGACTGGCACAGCGCTGCCAGGACGTCCCATGCCGAGCTCGACGCGCTGCTCGTCGCCGCCGTCCGGCGCTCGGACGCCTGTCTGGACGCCGCCCTGGCCGCCGACCCCGACCTCGGCCGGCCGGTCGCGCGGCCGAGACCGCCCGAGAAGGGCGAGACCGCGACGCTGCGGTGGGTGCTGGTGCACATGGTCGAGGAGTACGCCCGTCACGCCGGGCACGCGGACCTGATCCGTCAGTCGATCGACGGAGCGACCGACGTCTAGGTCAGGTCTGCTGGTGCAGGCAGAGCACGTTGCCGTCGGGGTCCTTGAACCACGCGGCCATCTCCGCGCCGAGCACGCAGACGTGGTCGACCGTGGTGAGGTCGGGCAGGTCGTAGTCCTCGAACACGACGCCGCGTCCCTCCAGGTCGTGGATCTCGGCGTGGATGTCGTCGACCTCGAAGCTCATCGCGGTGCTGGCGGACGGCGTGCTGTCGGGGCGGGGGAGCAGGACGAGCGTCGAGCCGCCGTCCAGCGCGTAGACCGCGCTGCCCTCGTCGTTGGTCCCGGTGTAGTCGAGCCCCAGGGACTCGGAGTAGAACGTGCGCGACCGGTCGACGTCGGTGACCGGCATCATCATCGCGACGGCGCGGTGTGTGAGGGACATGGGAGACCTCCTTCTTCCCCCCGTGGGCTGCTGACTCCAGTGTGCGCTGCGCCATGGGGGTCAGCAGGGTGCTCCAGACCGGAGATTCGAGGGAGATCGAGTGAGCACCAGGACCGCGACCGAGGCGGACTGGCCGGCGATCTGGCCGTTCTGGCAGGAGATCGGCTTCGAGGTGGTCGGCACGGTGCCGCGATCCTTCGACAGCGTGTCGCACGGGCGGGTCGGGCTGCACGTGATGTACCTCGACCTCGGCTGAGGTCGGCCCGGTCGGGCTGCCGATCTGGTGGAATGGGTCCATGCCCGAGCCGATCCGCGTCTACCTCCTCGACGACCACGACGTCGTGCGGGAGGGTCTCAAGTTCCTGCTGGAGCAGCAGGAGGACATCGAGGTGGTCGGCGAGTCCGCCACCGCCACCGAGGCCGCCGCCCGCATCCCGGCACTGCGCCCGCACGTAGCGGTGCTCGACGCGCGGTTGCCCGACGGGTCGGGGATCGAGGTCTGCCGCACGGTCCGGGCGATCGACCCGACGATCAACGCCCTCATCCTGACGTCGTACGACGACGACGAGGCGCTCTTCGCCGCGATCATGGCCGGCGCCGCGGGCTACGTCCTCAAGGAGATCAAGAGCTCCGACCTCGTGGGTGCGATCCGCACCGTGGCGTCCGGCAGGTCGCTGATCGACCCCGCCATGACGGCCACGATCCTGGAGCGGATCCGCAACGGCCCGAGCACGCCCGACGAGCTGGCCTCGCTGACCGATCAGGAGCGGATCCTGCTCGGGCACATCGCCGAGGGCCTGACCAACCGGCAGATCGCCGAGCAGATGTTCCTCGCCGAGAAGACGGTGAAGAACTACGTCTCGAGCATCCTCGCCAAGCTCGGCCTCGAGCGCCGGACCCAGGCGGCCGTGCTGGCCTCCAAGCTGCTGGGTCAGGACCAAGGTCCCGCCGGTCGGTGACGGCCGACCCTGCTGCCCGGAGCGTGGCTCCGGGACTCTGGTGGTGACCCAGAAAACACACCACCGAAGGAGGGGATGACGATGAGCGTCATCCATCGCCACCGCCACGAGGTCGAGGCCCACGAAGTCGCGGGCACGACGGCCTACGAAGAGAACGACCGCGGCCCCTGGTTCGACCGGGCCCTGGCCACCCTGCGGATCGCCTACGGAGTCACCTTCCTGTGGGCCTTCCTCGACAAGACCTTCGCACTCGGCTTCCACACCGGCTACGACCAGGAAGGCAACCTGGACCGGTTCGGCCCCGCTGCGTGGATCAACGGCGGCAGCCCCACCGAGGGCTTCCTCTCCTTCGGCGTCCCTGCTGACAACCCCTTCCACGGGTTCTTCACCGGCCTGGCCGGGCAGGCGTGGGTCGACTGGCTGTTCATGCTGGGCCTCCTCGGCATCGGCGTGACCCTGCTCCTCGGGGTGGGGATGCGGATCGGCACCGCGGCAGGCGCCCTGATGTACGCGTTCATGTACGCGGCCGTGCTGCCCCTGGAGAACAACCCGGTCGTCGACGACCACCTCGTCGGCGTGATCGTGATGGCGGTCCTCGCCCTGGGCGCGGCCGGCACCACCTGGGGGCTGGGTCGCTGGTGGAACCGCACCGAGGTGGTGGAGAACTACCCCGTCCTGCGATGACACCAGGCCCCCTCTGGACCCGGCGCTTCCGGCGCCGGGTCCTCTGGTGTGCGGGGACTCTCGCGTGGCGTGGTCAGCCGAGAGGCACGCGCCACACCAGCACGGTGCCACGCTCGCCGACCGGTGACACCTCGAGGGTGCCGCCGAGGTCGTCGGCGCGGCGTCGGGCGTTGCGCAGGCCGCTCTCGGAGACCTCCGCCGGCAGTCCCACCCCGTCGTCGGCGACGCGCAGCTCGAGCAGGTCCGCGCCGACCACCACGTCGACCTCGGCCGCGTCGGCGAGGGCATGGCGCGCGACGTTGGAGACCGCCTCACGGAGCACCGCAAGCAGCTGCGAGCCGAGCGCCGGCGGCACCGCGGTATCGATCGGCCCGGACGTGCGGACCACCGGCGTGAAGCCCAGCACCGGGACGTACTCCTTCACGAGGGAGCGGATCGCCGCCCGCAGGGAGTCGCCGCGCCGGTCCTGGAGCTCGAAGATCGTGCCGCGGAT
>CAZDAO010000193.1:0-6977 GCA_964503015.1 uncultured Nocardioides sp.
GGGTCTGAAGGAGAACGGCGTCGTCGTGCAGAACAACCTCGTCGTCATGCAGTCCGTGGACTCCGGCGAGGTCGACGCCGGCATCGCCTACCACTACTACTGGTACCGCGACCGCGAGGAGAACGGCACCGACTCCGACAGCTCGGCGCTGCACTTCTTCGGCGACCAGGACCCGGGCGCGTTCCTCAGCATCTCCGGCGCCGGCATCCTCGCCAGCAGCGAGCACCAGGACGCCGCCGAGGAGTTCGTCACCTGGCTGACGGGCACCGAGGCGCAGCAGGCCATGGCGGAGTCGTACGCCCTCGAGTACCCGCTGAACCCCGACGCCAGCCTCAACCCCGACGTGAAGCCGTTCGACGAGCTGGAGCCGCCGGAGGTCGACGTGGCCGGGCTCAACGGCCCGCAGGTCACCGACCTCATGACCGAGGCCGGCCTCCTCTGACCATGGCATCGACCGGGGCAGGGCGACGGACACCGCCCCTGCTGCTCGCGGCGGGGGCGCTCGTCGCGCTGCTGGCGCTGGTGCCGCTGGCCTACGTGGCCTCCTACGTCGTGATCATCGGTCCGGTCGACCTCTGGCACCTGCTGGCGCGGCCCCGGATCAGCGAGCTGCTCCGCAACACCGTCACCCTGGCCGCCGCCTGCATGGCCGCCACGGCCGCCCTCGGCGTCGCGTTGGCCGTGCTCGTCGAGCGGACCGACCTGCCCGGCCGCCGCCTGTGGCACGGGTTGCTCGTCGCGCCGCTCGCGGTCCCGGCGTTCGTCAACGGCTACGCCTGGGTGTCCCTGGACCGCGGCGTGAACGGCTTCGCCGGCGCGTTCGGTGTCGTCACCCTGTCCTACTACCCCCTCGTCTACCTGCCCGTCGTGGCGATGCTGCGACGCCTCGACCCCGCGCTGGAGGAGTCGGCCTGGTCGCTCGGCCACTCGCGCGCGCGGACCTTCCGCACCGTCGTGCTGCCACAGCTGCGTCCGGCCCTGCTCGGCGGTGCGCTGCTCGTCGGGCTCCACCTCCTCGCCGAGTTCGGCGCCCTCTCGCTGCTGCGCTTCCCGACGTTCACCACCGCGATCTACGACCAGTACGGCTCGACCTTCAACGGCGCCGCGGCGACCGCGATGGCCGGCGTCCTGGTCCTGCTCTGCCTCCTGCTCCTGCTCGCCGAGCTGCGGCTGCGCGGCGACCGCCGCTACGCCCGCCTCGGCCGGGGCGCCGCCCGTGCCTTCGTGCCGCTCGAGCTCGGCCGCTGGCGGCTCCCGGCCATCGGCGCCGTGGCCGTCGTCGTCGTGCTCGCGATCGGCGTACCCGCCTTCTCGCTCGTGCGCTGGCTGGCGGTGGGCACCTCGACCGAGTTCCCGATGGCCGAGCTGACCGAGGCCCTCGTCGCGACCGTCGTCCTCGCCCTCGTCGGTGCCGTCGTCACCACGCTCGCCGCGGTCCCGGTCGTGTGGCTGGCGGTGCGCCACCGCGGGCTGGCCAGCACGGTGATCGAGCGCAGCACCTACGTCGCCAACGCCCTGCCCGGCATCGTGGTCGGCCTCGCGCTGGTCGTGGCGTCGCTGCGGCTGGTGCCGGTCGTCTACCAGACCGCGGCGCTGCTGGTGGCGGCGTACGCCATCCTCTTCCTGCCGCGGGCCGTGGTGACCGTGCGCGCCGGGCTGGAGCAGGCGCCCGCCGTGCTCGACGACGTCTCGCACAGCCTCGGCGTCGGCCCGCTCGCTACCGCGCGGCGGGTCACGCTGCCGCTGATCGCGCCGAGCCTCGGCGCCGGCGCTGCCCTGGTCTTCCTCGCCATCTCCACCGAGCTCACCGCCACCTTGATGCTCTCCCCGATCGGCACCCGCACCCTGGCCACCGAGTTCTGGTCGGCCTCCTCCGAGCTCCGCTACGGCGCAGCCGCGCCCTACGCGCTGCTGCTCGTGCTTGTGTCGATCCCGGCCACGGTGCTGCTGATGCGCTCCGACTCGCCGGCCGACCAGACCGAGAGAGTCCCCGCATGAGTTCGCTGACGATCACCGGCGTCACCAGGTCGTTCGGCGCGACCCGCGCGGTCGACGACGTCACCCTCGCCGTCCCCCACGGCTCCTTCACGACCGTCCTCGGCCCGTCGGGCTGCGGCAAGACCACACTGCTGCGGCTGATCGCCGGCTTCCTCGCGCCGGAGACCGGCAGCATCGCCTTCGGCGACACGGTGGTCGCCGGCGAGGGGGTGCGGTCGACACCGCCCCAGGCGCGCCGGGTCGGCTACGTCCCGCAGGAGGGCGCGCTCTTCCCCCACCTCGACGTCGCGGCCAACATCGCGTTCGGCCTGCCCAAGGAGGCGCGCGCGACGTCCGGCGCACGCGACCGGGTGGCGGAGATGCTCGACCTGGTCGAGCTGCCCGCGGAGTTCCGGCACCGCCGCCCCGACGAGCTGTCCGGCGGCCAGCAACAGCGGGTGGCTCTGGCCCGCTCCCTGGCGCCTCAGCCCGCCGTCGTGCTGCTCGACGAGCCGTTCTCCTCCCTCGACGCCAGCCTGCGCGGCAGCACCTCGCGCGCCGTGCGACGGGCACTGCAGGCCACCAACACCACCGCTCTGCTCGTCACGCACGACCAGAACGAGGCCCTCTCCCTCGCCGACCAGGTCGCGGTGATGCGCGCCGGCCGGCTCGTGCAGTCGGCCCCGCCCAGCGAGGTCTACCTCTCCCCCAGCGACCCGCAGGTGGCCGAGTTCGTCGGTCGCGCCGTCGTCCTGCCCGGCACCGCGACGGACGCGCACGCCACGTGCGCCCTCGGCGAGGTCGTGCTGACCGAGCCGGCCGCCGGACCGGTCTCGTTGATGATCCGTCCGGAGCAGGTCTACGTCGACCTCGCCCACGACGAGGGCGTCCGCGGCGAGGTCGAGGAGGTCAGCTACTACGGCCACGACTGCGCCGTGCAGGTCCGCCTCGCCGACGGCACCCCGGTCCTGGCGCGGATGGCCGGCGTCCTCCACCCCGCCCCCGGCGACACCGTGCACCTCCGGGTGACCGGACTGGTCCGCCCCTACCGACAGGCCGGCTCGCCGTGACCGTCACCGCGACCCGCCCCCGACTCGCAGGTCCGGTCCTCGCCCACGCCGGGTTCGGCGACGCCACCGCCGTCGTGGCCGACGGCGCCGAGCTCTCGCACGCCGACCTCGCCCAGCGGGTCGCCGACCGCGCGGCGAGCTGGGGTCCGGCCCGCCGCCTCGTGCTCGTCGAGGGCGGCAACACCCTCGACTCGCTGGTGGCCTACCTCGCCGCCCTCCAGCACGGGCACGTCGCGCTCGTGGTCCCCGATGCCCGGGAGGCCCAGCGGGCGGCGACGGTGGCCGCCTACGACCCCGACATCGTGTGCACCACCGGCGCGCCGGACGACGTCCGCCGCGACGCGACGACCCACGACCTCCACCCCGACCTGGCGCTGCTGCTCAGCACCTCCGGCACCACCGGCTCGCCCAAGCTGGTGCGCCTCTCGCGGGACAACGTGGCGAGCAACGCCGCAGCGATCGCGACCTACCTCGACCTGACGCCGGCCGACCGGGCGATCACCACGCTGCCCCTCCACTACTGCTACGGCCTGTCGGTGCTCCACTCGCACCTGGTCGCGGGCGCGAGCGTCGTGCTGACCGGGCTGAGCGTCGTCGACGAGTGCTTCTGGGACCTGTTCGCCCGCACCGGCGCCACCAGCTTCGCGGGCGTCCCGCACACCTTCGACCTGCTCGCCACCAGCGGCTTCGAGGCCCGCGACCTTCCGGGCCTGCGGCAGGTGACCCAGGCCGGCGGCCGCCTCGACCCCGACGCCGTACGCCGCTGGAGCCGGTTCGGCCGCAGCCGCGGCTGGGACCTCGTGGTGATGTACGGCGCCACGGAGGCGACCGCGCGGATGGCCTGGCTGCCGCCCGACCTCGCCGAGGACCACCCGGCCGCGATCGGCCGGGCCATCCCCGGCGGACACCTGCGGCTGGACGAGACCGCGGACGACCGGCCCGGGGTCGGCGAGCTCGTCTACTCCGGCCCGAACGTGATGATGGGCTACGCCGAGCGGCCGGCCGACCTCGCGCTCGGCGCGCAGACCCCGGAGCTGCGCACGGGCGACCTGGCCCGCTGCGTCGACGGGCTCTTCGAGGTCGTGGGCCGGCGCAACCGCTACGGCAAGGTGTTCGGGCTGCGCATCGACCTCGACGCCGTCGAGCACACGCTGCGCGCCACCGTCGACCGGCACGCCCGTGTGGTGGCCACGGACCGGGCGGTGCACGTGTTCCTCACCCACGGCCGCGGCAGCACCGCCGCCCGCGGGCTGGCGACCAGCCACTGCGGCGTGCCCGCCCACGCGGTGCAGACCCACGTCCTCGAGCGGCTGCCCGTGACCGCGACCGGCAAGCCCGACTACGTCGCCCTCGGCGAGCTGGCCGAGCTGGCGGACGCCGCTCCCGCGGAGGATGCGGCAGCCACCTCCGTGCGCACCGACTTCGTGCGAGTGCTCGGTCGCCCGGACGCCGGTGACGACGACTCCTTCGTCGACCTCGGCGGCGACTCCCTGTCCTACGTCGAGCTCGCCACGCGGCTCGCGGACCACTTCCCAGCCGGGCTGCCCGCCGGTTGGCACACCCGCACGATCGACGAGCTCGAGCGCCTCCGCGTGGCGGCGACGGCCGCCGAGGCACCCGTCCGTCGCCGTCGGGTGCGGCTGGACACCACCGTGGCACTGCGCGCGCTGGCGATCCTGTTCGTGGTCGCCAGCCACGTCGACCTGGTCCGGCTCGAGGGTGGGGCGCACCTGCTCCTCGCCCTGGCCGGATTCAACTTCGCCCGCTTCCAGCTCTCGGCGGCCGGCGACGCGCGCAGCCGGCTGCGCCACGGCCTCTCGGGTCTCGCCCAGCTCGTGGTGCCGTCCGTGCTGTGGGTCGGCGGGGTGGCGCTCGTCCTCGGCAGCTACGACCTCACCACCGCGCTGTTCGTCCGCGAGCTGGTCAACGGCACGGAGTGGGACGACCAGTGGCAGCTGTGGTTCCTGGAGTCGCTTGTGTGGATCACCGCCGCAGCGCTGGCGCTCACCTGCCTGCCGGTGCTGCACCGCCTCGAGCGTCGTTCGCCGTTCCGGTTCGCGCTGGCCGTCCTCGCCGTGACCGCCCTCGCCCGGTTCGCCGAGGTCGGCCTGCGCGCCGGCCCCACCCAGCGCTACACCACCCTGGTGGTGGCCTTCTTCTTCGTGCTCGGCTGGGCCGCTGCCCGCGCCACGACCACCCGGCAGCGGATGTTGGTCACCGCCCTCGCCGCCGCGCTGACGATCGGCTTCTTCGGTCAGGTGCACCGCGAGGTGATCGTGCTCGGGGGCTTCCTGCTGATGGCGTGGGTGCCGCACGTGCGGCTGCCGCAGTGGCTCGCGCGGGCCGCGGGCGTCCTCGCCGGGGCGAGCCTGTTCGTCTACCTGACCCACTGGCAGGTCTACCCGGGCCTGGAGGACGCCGGCCACCCGTGGCTCGCGCTCGTGGCGTCCGTCACAGTCGGCATCGCCTACGGGCGCGTCGTACGTCCGTTGCATCAGGCTGTCGGTCGCACCATCCTCCGCTCGCGGTAGCCTGCCCAGCGGTACGCAACTCAGCCGCCGCACCCGACCCGCGCCGCAGTCCCACAGGAGTCCCGCGTGAGCTTGAAGAAGGTCCTGATCGCCAACCGCGGCGAGATCGCCGTCCGCGTCATCCGCGCCTGCAAGGACGCCGGCATCGGCTCCGTCGCCGTCTACGCCGACCCCGACCGTGACGCGCTGTTCGTCCGTCTCGCCGACGAGGCGCACTCCCTCGGCGGCGCGACCCCGGCCGAGTCCTACCTCGACATCGCGAAGATCATCAAGATCGCCGCCGACGCCGGCGCCGATTCCGTGCACCCCGGCTACGGCTTCCTCGCCGAGAACGCCGACTTCGCCCAGGCCGTCATCGACGCCGGGCTGATCTGGATCGGTCCCCCGCCCGCCGCCATCGAGGCGCTCGGCGACAAGGCCAAGGCCAAGCACATCGCCGACAAGGCCAAGGCGCCGCTGGCGCCGGGCACCAAGGACCCCGTGGCCGACGCCGACGAGGTCGTCGAGTTCGCGAAGGCCAACGGCCTGCCCGTCGCGATCAAGGCCGTCTTCGGCGGCGGTGGCCGCGGCCTCAAGGTCGCCCGCACGCTCGAGGAGATCCCCGACGCCTACGAGTCGGCCGTCCGCGAGGCCGTCACCGCGTTCGGTCGCGGCGAGTGCCTGGTCGAGAAGTTCCTCGACAAGCCGCGCCACGTCGAGACCCAGTGCCTGGCCGACCAGCACGGCAACGTGGTGGTCGTCTCGACCCGCGACTGCTCGCTCCAGCGCCGCAACCAGAAGCTCGTCGAGGAGGCGCCCGCGCCGTTCCTGAGCCAGGAGCAGCTCGACGAGCTCTACGAGTCGTCCAAGCGGATCCTCAAGGAGGCCGGCTACCACGGTGCCGGCACCTGCGAGTTCCTCGTCGCCCAGGACGGCACGATCTCCTTCCTCGAGGTCAACACCCGCCTCCAGGTCGAGCACTGCGTCACCGAGGAGGTCACCGGCATCGACCTGGTCCGGGAGATGTTCCGCATCGCCGCCGGCGAGGAGCTCGGCTACGACGACCCGGAGATCCGCGGCCACTCCATCGAGTACCGCATCAACGCCGAGGACGGCGGCCGCAACTTCATGCCCGCTCCCGGCACCCTCACCAAGTGGCACCCGCCGGCCGGCCCCGGCGTCCGCCTCGACGGCGGCTACGACCAGGGCGAGACCATCCCCGGCTCCTTCGACTCCCTGATCGCCAAGCTCATCGTCACCGGCCGCGACCGCACCCAGGCGCTCGAGCGCTCGCGCCGCGCGCTCGACGAGTTCGTCGTCGACGGCACGCCGACCGTCATCCCGTTCCATCGCGCGGTGGTCTCCGACCCGGCCTACGTCGGGGCGTCCACGCCGTCCGGCGAGGGTGAGTTCACCGTCT
>CAZDAO010000194.1:0-2386 GCA_964503015.1 uncultured Nocardioides sp.
GCCGCGGTCGGTGACGCGCACCTCCCGACCGGCGTCGTCGACGACCTCGGCGGCCGGCGGGGAGGCGAACACCCGCACGGGTGCCGGTCCGGGGACCCGGCCGGGCCACGGGCGGTCGACCGGCCGCAGGTCGACCGCCCGCTCGCCCCACGGCACGAGCGACTGCCGGGCGGCGGGGCTGCGACCGCCCTGCAGCACCGGGCGGCGCACGGCGTCGAACCCGACCATGCCCTGCACCCGGGCGACGCCGCGCTCGACCAGGTCGTCGGACGCCGTGCCCCACAGCGCCTCGCCGTGCGCGGCCGCCGGCTCGACCACCTCGGGGACGAACCTGACCCGCTCGATGGCCGCGCGGACCTCACCGGCCGCCTTGCGTCCCCGCACCGCGGCACCGGCCCCGCTGGTGGCCCCGGCCGACTGGAGCTGCCAGTGGACCCGGTCGACCAGGTCGCGGGCGGTGAAGTGGCGCGGGTGCAGCCACGTGCGCGCCGAGCAGACGACGCCCTCGGACTCGGCCTCGATCCGGACGCCGGTGGCGACGAGCTGGTGGTGGGCGAGCTGGGAGACGAACCGCTCGGCGGTGGTGCGCACGCTGAAGGGGATCGCCTCGACGGAGTCGAGCGGCGGCTCGAAGGGGACCTCGGCCTCCAGGTCCGGAGGTGGGGTCCGGGCTGCGAAGAGCGCCCGGTCCTCGCCCCGGGCGCGGCGCCACACGGCCGCGCCGTGGGCGCCGAGGCGGTGCTCGACCGCCTCGCCCGGCAGGTCGGCCAGGTCGCCCAGCGTGTGCAGGCCGAGCCGCTGCAGCAGGCTGACCAGCTCGCGACCACGCGGTCCGTCGTCCTGCAGGACGTGCACGGGCAGGCCGCGCAGGAAGGCCGGGGACCCGCCTTCGGGGACGACGACCCACGACTGCACCTCGGCAGTGCGGGCGGCCTGCTCGGCGGAGAAGAGGTCGTCGGCGATGCCGACGCGGACGTCCCACACGTCGCCCTCGACGAGGGCCTGGCAGGCCGTCGCGGCCGCGGCGGTCTCGGTGCCGTACCAGCTGCCGGGGGCACGTACGGCGAGCAGGCCGGGGCGAAGCGCGGCCACCCCGGGGCGCAGGTCCTCGATGATCGCGAGGACCGGCTCGAAGGCGCGCACGTCGCGATCGGGGTTGGCGGGAAGCACCAGCAGCTCGGGGCACCGGGACTGGGCGTCGCGACGGCGCTGCCCCCGGCGCACGCCCTCGGCCCTGGCCGGACCGTTGCACACCTCGACGACGTTGCCGGACAGGACGGCGGCGGGCGAGCGGCGCGAGCGCCCCGCTTCGTCGAGCGCGGCGACCACGGACCAGTCGGGGCACCACACGACCATGACCCTCATCGAGGCCTCACCGGAGCCTCATCCCGCTCGGTCGTCCGCGGGCCCCCGGATCTCGCGCACCTCCCGGTCGGTGCGTGCCTCCACCCGGTGGACGCCCGGCCACGACAGGTCGGCGCGCAGGGGCGGTCGGGCGCCGCGGCGCACAGCGATGCGTGCCCGGCGCCCGACCAGCTCCCCGGAGCCCGCGGCAGGGCCGGTCCACGCGGACTCCTCGACGCTCAGCCGGGCCTCGGCGCGGGGCCAGTCGCCGTGGACGACCAGCACCGCCGACCTGCTGCGCAGCCGCGAGTCGAGGACGCCGGCCGAGCGCTCGGTGACGGAGGCGGGCGGACGCAGCACCACCACCCGGAGCACGTCGACCAGGGCGGCCGTCACCTCCAGCCAGTGCTCGCCCGGGTCGGGCACGAGGACGGTGCGGGACAGCTCGATGCCGAGCTCGGCCGCCGCCTCCGCACCGAAGTCGGTCCACCCCGCGAAGCCGACCCACTCGCCGGCGCGCGAGGCCCCCGCGGCGAGGGCGAGGCCCAGGGCGGCCGAGTCGACGGCGTAGGTGCCACCGGCACGCAGCGGCACCAGGTCGGCCAGCCCGGGCAGCGTCGGCACCGGCTCGCCGGCCGGCCCGCGCTCCATGGCGGCCACCCGCTCCCGCAGCTGCTCGACCACCGATCGCGCAGGATCGAGCGCGGTGATCGAACGGGCGGAGGACATGGCCCCATGATCGAACACCTGTTCGAACGAGTCAAGCGGAACCGTGCGACCGGCACATTGGACCACAGGCGTCCCGAGCCCCGGGCGAGTCGGTGTGAACGGACCTGACCGGTGCCTATGCTGACCCCGCGAAGTACGCCGATGTGGGGGTTTGGTCGTGTCGAAGCTGTCGGGGCTCGTGGGGAGCCTCTCCCTGGTGCTGGTCGCGTCGATGGGGGCGGCGGCCCCGGGCTCGGCGCTCGTGGACGGGGCGACGGGTGCCGCGGGGAGCGCCGCCGCGGCGGTCGCGGCCCAGTCCAAGCCCGTCCAGTCC
>CAZDAO010000194.1:2486-6971 GCA_964503015.1 uncultured Nocardioides sp.
CCAGTCCAAGCCCGTCCAGTCCAAGCCCGGCAAGCCCAAGCCGAGCAAGTGGACGGCGCCCCGGGGTCCCTTCTTCAACGACCCGCACCTGAAGAAGGGCTGGTTCAACATCGAGCGGCGGGTCATCGACACGATCCGCCACACCCCCAAGGGCTCGACGATCCGGATCGCGATCTACTCGCTCGACCGGATCCCCGTGGCGCGGGCGCTGGTCGCCGCCCACCGGCGCGGCGTCAAGGTGCAGATGCTCCTCAACGACCACTGGGAGAACCGCGCGCTGAAGATCATCCGCGCGGAGATCGGCAAGAACCGCCGCAAGGACAGCTTCATCTACAAGTGTCGCGCGAGCTGCCGTGGCACCCAGAACGAGTTCAACAACCTGCACACGAAGTTCTACCTGTTCTCCCAGGCGGGGAAGTCCGAGGACGTCATCGCCGTCGGGTCGGCCAACATGACGCTCAACGCCGACCGCCACCAGTGGAACGACCTCCACTTCTCCGACGGCAACCACGTGCTCTTCCGCCAGTTCGTGTCGCTGTTCAACGACATGAGGAAGGACTACTCCGTCCGTCAGCCGCCGCGGTTCTTCTGCGGCACGCCGGTCGCCACCTACTGCGACGACACCGTCGACAAGAACACCGTGTGGGTCTTCCCCAAGAACTCGGGGCCCAAGAACGACCTCGTGGTCGACCTGCTCAGGAAGGTCCAGTGCCTGACGCCCGACGGCAGTGGCGGCGTCACCCGCACCCGGCTGGCGCTGTCGATGCACACGATGCGTGGCTCGCGCGGCGACTACCTCGCCGCCGCGATCCGCCGCAAGTGGGCCGAGGGCTGCGACTTCCGCGTCAGCTACGGCCTCATCGGCTTCCACACCAAGGGCATCCTCGGCGCCCCCACGAGGCGAGGCCGGATCCCGCTGCGCTCGACCGGGCTGGACTTCAACACCGACGACAACTTCGACCTCAACAACGACGGCATCGACGACCTGATCCTCGACTACTACACCCACCAGAAGTACCTGGTGGTGCAGGGCACCTACAACGGCGTCCCCGACACGAGCATGGTCCTCACCGGGTCGGTGAACTGGTCGAGCCTGAGCACCGCCAACGACGAGGTGTGGTTCACCGTCCGCGGCGAGCGGGTCGCGAACAAGTACCTCAAGAACTTCAACTACCAGTGGAACAGCCCGCGCAACTCGCGCAACGCCTACACGACGACGTACGCCAACTTCCGGGTGCAGCGCTGGGTGAAGGGTCCCGACGGCACGATGCGCAAGGTCTGGCGCACCGTCCGACGCCCGGTGACCACGGTCGAGCCCGACGGCTACCGGAAGGGTCCCTACTGGGAGGACGACTGAGCCGGACGACCGGTCCGCGCTGCACGGCGCAGCAACGGATCGCGACGGTCGTGCATCTGGGAGGTGTCCCCGGACGGAGAGAAGGGTGACCGCGCACGCGGTCGACCCCACTCTGGAGAGGACACGACCATGCACGGGATCCACCGAGTCTCGGCCGCCCTCGCCGCGGCCCTGACGATCTCGCTGGCGGCCCCGGCCGCCGCTCACGCCACCGGCACCGGCACCACGGGCAACCGCAGCCTCGCCGCCGTCCTGACGGTCGACGGCAACCAGTTCGACCGCAACTGGTACGACTACGACATCGTCACCGAGGCGGTCCTCGCGGTCATCGCGGCCGACACCGACGCCAACAGCCCGGTCCGCCTGCTGACCGACGGCACCGTCCCGCTCACCGCGTTCATCCCCAACGACCGGGCCTTCCAGGTCCTGGTCGCCGACCTCACCGGGCGGTGGGTGCGCGACGAGGCCGGCGTCTTCGCGGCGGTCGCCGGCCTCGGCATCGACACGGTCGAGGACGTCCTGCTCTACCACGTCGTGCCGGGTGCCACGATCACCTCGCGCGACGCCGCCCGCTCCGACGGCGCCCAGCTGACCACGGCCCTCGGCCCGTCCATCGGCGTCAAGGTCTACAGCCGCTGGCTTCCCCTGATCGTGCTGCGCGACCAGGACGCCAACGACGCGGACCCCGTCGTGAGCCCCTTCGCCCTCGACCTCAACCGCGGCAACGCCCAGATCGCCCACGGCATCACGTTCGTGCTGCGTCCGACCGACCTCTGACGCCGGTCCGTCCCCGGGCACCCGGTGCCCGGGGAAGGTCGGCACGGTGGCGGGCGCGCTCGCCTCGTTCCACGCCACCGGCGTCCGGGTCCGGTCCCTGCCGCTCACGCCGGACCTCTTCCTGGAGGGCTGAGCCCCGGGCACATGCCGGGTCGGGGCAGGGGTACGAGGTCGCATGACACACGACCCGAACGGTCCCGAGCAGGGCGAACGCGAGTCGACGCCGAACGCGTCGGGACCCCAGCCGGCTGCCGGCGGCATGGGCTCCAGCAGCGAGCGGGTCGGTCATGCCGGACCCGGGCAGGAGGCCACGGACGGGCGCCGGGACACCTCGCCCGTGGAGCCCGACGCCGACGCACCCCCGGAGCAGCATGCGGGTGGCGAGGAGCCGCAGCCTGAGGGAGTCACGCCCAGGGCGGGCTACCCGCAGCTCGACCCCCGGAGCAAGGACGCGCCCTACCGACCCTGACCGGTGACCACCCCTGGGGGTCAGGTTCAGCGCGAACGCAGGACGCGCTGGACCGCTGCGGCTAGCGTGGGACGTGCACCGCGCGAGTCGCGCGGAGGGCACGATGGATCTCGGAGGGACGTCGGTGCTGACCCTGCTCGCGACCCTCACTGCCGGCGCCGGACTGGTGCTGGCGGCGCTGGCCGCCTACGTCGCCTGGCGCCGGGGGACCCGCATGGGCTGGAGCCTGGCGGTGATGCTGCTCGCCGTGGCGTGGTGGGGGACGGCGTACGCCGTGGAGCTCTCGGTCGACGAGATCTCGGTCAAGGGCCGCTGGGGCGACCTCAAGTACGCCGGCGTGGTGACCCTCGCGCCCGCGTGGCTGGTCTTCGTGCTGCAGTACACCGGTCGCGGCCAGCACGTCACCCGCCGGCTCGTGGGGCTCCTGGCGGTCCCCCCGGTCGCGGCACTGACGGTGCTGGCCGTGCCCGCGACGCACGACCTGGTGCGGTCCTACCCGGAGACCGTGCAGCCCGGCGAGCTGCCGATCGTCGGGACGGGGCCGGCGTTCTGGGTGATCTTCGGCTACAACAACCTGCTGCTGGTCGGCGCGACGGTGCTGTTCCTCGCCAGCATGGTGCGGCTGGCCCGGACGTACCGACGGATGGCCCTGGTGCTGGTGACCTCGGCGCTGCTGCCCTGGGCCGCCAACCTCCTGCACAACCTCGAGGTGGGCTGGTTCGCCCGGATCGATCTCACCCCCTTCGCCTTCACGGTCACCGGCGGGCTGCTCGTGTGGGGCCTGTTCGAGGAGCGCCTCGTCGACCTGGCGCCGCTGGCCCGGAGCGCCGTGGTGGAGAGCATGGCCGACGCGGTCTTCGTCGTCGACGCGTTCGGACGGGTCGTCGACGTCAACCCGGCGGCCGTCGCCCTGGCGGGCCGATCGCGCGTCGAGCTCGTCGGCCGGCGGCTGCGCGACCTCGTCGACCTCTCGGGGACCGCGGAGGTCGGGCCCGGAGGGCTCGTGCTGGGCGACCCCGGGGCCGACGACCGTCGTACCTTCGACGTCAGCCAGCAGCCGCTCAGGGACGTCTCCGGCCGGACGGCCGGAGAGCTGGTGGTCCTCCGCGAGGTCACCGAGCGCGTCCGTGACCAGCAGCGCCTCCTGGAGGTCCTCGACGATCGGTCCCGTGTCGCCGCCACCCTCCAGGCCAGCATGGTGCCGACGAGGCTGCCGAGCGTGCCGCGGTGCGAGCTGGCCAGCAGGTACGTCCCGGCGGGCGACGGCGGCGAGATCGGCGGAGACTTCCTCGACGTGTTCCCGCTCGACGAGGACACGTGGGCGTTCGTGCTCGGCGACGTCAGCGGCAAGGGTGCCGAGGCGGCGGCGGTCAGCGCGGCCGCCCGCTACACGCTGCGTGCCCTCGCGAGCCCGGACTCCTCACCCGCGACCACGCTGCGCGAGGTCAACGGCGTGCTCAACGCCCAGACGGAGTCCGAGCGGCACTGCACGCTCGTCCACGGGCACCTCCGGCCGCCGCGTGAGGGCGAGGGTCCCGAGGCCCCGGTGCGGATCGCCCTGTCGCTCGCGGGCCACCACTGGCCGCTGGTGCTCCGCGCCGACGGCAAGGTCGTGGAGGTCGGCCTGCTCGGCACCGCCCTCGCCCTGTTCGACGACCCCGAGCTGCACGACGCAGACGTCGAGCTCGCACCGGGTGAGGTGCTGTGCCTCTTCACCGACGGCCTGACCGAGGCGCGGCGCGGGCGGGACCAGTTCGGCGCCGAGCGCGTCGCCGACGTGCTGCGCACCCACCGCGAGCTGTCGGCCGATGGGCTGGCGGGCGCGGTGCTCGACGCCGTCCGCGCCTTCCACGGCGAGGAGCTGACCGACGACCTGGCGCTG